>DATKLV010000294.1:0-4598 GCA_035542255.1 Desulfomonilia bacterium
ATAAAAACAGTGGATATAGCCTTTTCTCAACTTCCCTTAAACCGGGTAAGCCCGGCTGATATGACTCTTAACGCCGGGTACGGGAACAGTGCCGACCGGGCGGTTTTAATGGCAGCCATGCTCAAAGCCGTCGGACTCATACCACAGTTCATGCTAACATCATCTCTATCGTCCCTGAAATCACTTCAGGGGCCGCTTGCTGCGTTTCCTTCAGCAGACTGGTTCGTTTCCGTGCTGGTGTGCGTTGAGACCCCTCTCGGGCGTGTCACTCTGGGAGACACGGATCAGTATGCAGCATTGGGCACGGTGGTATCTTTCGGCAACCCCGCCCTCAATCTCACCTCGGGTGAGATCGAGACCATAAAGGCAGCCGGACCGCGGTTTGAGGATGCGATCGAATTGGATCTCACCATTGACTTGAGTCCCACGGGTGATGCAGTCCTAACCCAGCACCAGAGCCATTATGGTATCGGATACGATCTGTTCTGCAAGGATTACCTGGAGATGACTCCGGAAGAACGAAGGCGGCGATTCCAGGACATCGTATCCTCGGTGAGCAGATCGGCAGTAGCTCTGAGTCCTTATCAGGTGAACTGCGAATCTTACCCTGCGACGGATGATTTCAGTGTAAGCGTCCCGGGCTATGCAACCAGGCAGGGTGATCTGCTTACGCTTGAACTTCCGGTCATCATCAGGACGATTTCAGGCGTAAGCGGGACACAGAGGTCTAACCCGCTGCTTCGTGATACCTATGCAAAACAATCCATGAAGATCGAGATCCTTTTGCCTGAAGGCGTCAAGTCCATCGAGGCAAGCCCTCCCGAGTTTAGGCATTTGGAGCTGCCTGGCGCCGGCGAGGTGAAGATCGCCACACGGGTTCTAAAGCCTCAGACGGAGAAAGGTGCCGATAGGCGAATGCGTATCATCGTGGAACAGTTCAGCGATAGCAGACCTTCATTGGTATTGCCTGAAAAGTATCCCGGGCTTCTCGGTCTCCAGAGGTCCATTGCAAACCCCGGCTTGAGGACGATAGTGGTGAGGTTGGGAAAAGACTGATCAGTAATCGTGCAATTTTATCCCGTTTCTCAATCAAGCGCTCTCTTTGTCATCTTGATTGAGAAACGGAATTATATACTGATCCCTGCTGCGCGAAAGATCTCCCGGCAATGTTCACATCTTTCCCGTGACAGGAACCGGGTCATATCCCTGTCCATCCGATACCGGTCCTTTAACCCCATGCTCCAGCTCTTGTCATGCCAGAGTGGATTATAGGGCATGAGATCGGCCTTCTCTATGCCGCACCCTTTCAGGAATGAGGCTATGGCATTCATGTTCGCATCCGTATCGGTAATGCCGGGGACCATGGGTGTGCGGGCCAGGAGGGCTATACCTCCATCTCGGAAGTCCTTTACAAGCATCGAGAAGTTTTCAAGGATCACACTGTTGCCGACCCCGCAATATTTGTAATGTGCAGAATCATCAATGAGCTTTATGTCATAGTATACTGTATCGAGATACGGCAGCAGCAGTTCCCTGAAGAGTCCGTAGTCGAACAGGCCGCAGGTCTCCAGGAGCACATGGATCCCTTTATCCTTCAGAGCGCTGGCAAGCTCACCTGCATAGTGCATAAAGAGAGTAGGCTCGCCACCGGAGAGGGTAACACCGCCTCCTGAATTATCAAAAAACGGCTTGTCCGCCATGATCACATCCAAGAGCTCATCCGGAGGATACTCTTGCCCGACTTTCTCCAGTGCGCCAGATGGACATTCATTGGTGCATTCGTAGCATATGTTGCAAAGGTTACGATCAATGTAATAGGCGTTATCTTTTGATATGGCTTTCATTGGACAGACCTGCATGCACGATTCGCATCCGATGCATTTCTTAGGGTCGTATGCTATTTCAGGGTGGGTGCTTTTACTCTCAGGGTTGTGGCACCATACGCACTCAAGCGGGCAGCCCTTGAAGAAGATCACGGTGCGGATCCCTGGTCCGTCATCCAGGGAATTGCCTTTTATCGCGAAGATGAGAGGATTTTTCCTCGTTACTCCAGGGCTTGTGTGCTTCATCCGTCTTGTTTCTCTGTCGTGGCCCGGCTTTTGGGGTACCACGGTGCTCAATAATATAACACCGTTAATATAACACCGTTAATATTCCGTCAATCGCGATAAGGATTAAGATAATACTTGACGGGAAGACATACCACACTTACCATTGATACTATTGTTCCATGCTCAAAGCAGGGCACTCTTGATCAAGGGAGTACCTTATCCGGACGAGGAGAATAACCGCTGGAACATGATGAATACAATGGATATGACATCCCTGTCCCTCCATTCGGCAGTTCACCGATACAGACATTGCCTCGTATCCAAGACAAGCAATCGAATCTCAGGAACGTCTATGCACCCACTTGAAGCGACGGGGATGATAAAATCCTAAAAAGAGGGAGGGGAGTACTATGAGGGTATGGAAATTAATCGCTCTAAGCATGGTCGTATTCTGTCTGGCATTTATCCCTACCGTCGGCTCAGCCGCTGCCAAAGACACCATCGTCTACGGAACGACCGAAAAGGTCAGCGACATGGACACGGCCAAGGCCTATGACTTCCACACCTGGGAGATCTTCTACAATGTCTATCAGGGCCTTCTGAGCTACCCGGCAGGCAAGACCAATCTTGTGAGTGCCCTGGCTGTATCGTTTACCGTCAGCAAAGATGGGAAGGAGTATACCTTCAAGCTCAGGAAAGGACTCAAATTCACGGATGGAACAGCATTCGATGCAGGCGTAGTCAAATGGTCCATCGACCGGGTCATGGCACTCAAGAGTGACCCTTCCTGGCTTGTCACCGATTTCGTGGACCACGTGGACGTGGTGGATCCCCTGCAGGTGAAGTTCGTGCTTAAAAACCCGGTGTCCTATTTCCCGTCGCTGGTCGCCTCACCGCCGTATTACCCTTTGAACCCGAACGTCTACCCCAAGGACAAGCTTGTGCGCGATCCGTCCGAGCTCAAGGGCGGCAATCTAGTGGGCATCGGTCCTTACAAGGTGGCATCATTCAAGCGTGACCAGGAAGTCGTGCTGGAGGCCAACCCCCTGTTTTACGGAACCAAGGCCAAGAACAAGCGGATCGTGATCCGCTACTTCGCCGATGCCACAACCATGAGACTTGCCCTTGAAAAGGGCGAGATCGATTTCGCATTCAAGACACTCAACCCGTCCGACATCAAAGACCTTCAGAAGTCCAACAAGTTCCAGATCGTCACCGGGCAGGGCCCCTTCATCCGCTACCTGTGTTTCCGGTGTCAGGGCAAACCCTTTGACGACAAGGTCCTGCGCAAGGCAGTGGCAGCAGCCATCAGCAGGAAGCCCATCATCGACAAGGTCTATTTGGGTCAGAATCAGCCCCTGTACTCCATGGTGCCCATGGGCATGTGGTCGCACACCGACGATTTCAAGGCCCTGGACGGCAACATGGCCCTGGCCAAGAAGCTCCTTAAATCAAAAGGCTACAGCGAGACAAACAAGCTCTCCTTCGAGCTCTGGTACACACCTTCCCACTACGGAGACTCCGAAGTGGACCTTGCGGCTGTCTTGAAACAGCAGCTGGAGGCAACCGGCATGATGAAGGTGGATGTGAAGTCCGCCGAGTGGGCGACCTACCGGGATAACTATGCGAATAAGGTTATGACATCTTACCTCCTGGGCTGGTATCCCGACTATCTCGATCCGGATAACTATACTGCGGCATTTGCAGGAACCGAAGGCTCAAAAGGAAACGGCATATTCTTCTCCGACCCAAAGTGGGATGAGATGTACAAGCAGGGTCAGAGCGAAACAGACATGAAAAAGAGGATGGCCCTCTATATGAAGAACCAGAAGATGTGGACCGATGAGGTCCCCACGGCGCCCATCTTCCAGGGAAGCCTCTACGTTATTGCAAAGAAGAATATCAATGGCATCGTGCTCTCGCCCACGCTGCAGTTCAACTATGGACCCATCTATGCAAAATAGTGCATTTTGTGCTACAGAGAGCCGGGCAAAAGCCCGGCTCTTTTTCTATGAGCAGCAGGAGGAAACCGGCAAGAGAACCGCAGCATGAGAAACCTTCTCCGCTACATCATCACCCGCACGCTCATGACCATACCCATGGTCTTTATTCTCCTTACCATCATCTTTGTCGTTCTCAGGCTCATGCCGGGAGACCCCGTATCCGCCATGCTCGGCGGTCATGCGCCGGAGAAGGTCATCGAGATGAAGCGGATACAGCTCGGGCTGAACCGTCCCATGTATGTACAGTATGTCGATTACCTCTGGCAGGTATGCCATCTCGAACTGGGTGAATCTATGGTGCTCCAGCAGAAGGTCACTGCGGCGATCAGAGAAAAGCTGCCAGCCACCATAGAGCTCACCTTTTTCGCCATGCTCATCACGGTCATACTAGGCGTATTTCTCGGGGCCTATGCAGCAGACAAGCGAAGGCAGGTCAGCGATTCCGCAATCCGGCTCTATGGGATCGTCGTTTACTGCATACCGGTATACTGGCTAGGACTCATGCTCCAGCTCATCTTAGGCATCTGGTTCGACTGGCTCCCCA
>DATKLV010000295.1:0-5338 GCA_035542255.1 Desulfomonilia bacterium
CTGGGTGGGGCCAAGTGGATCGCAGAAGCAAGGATCCAGACAAAGGCGGCCGAAGGCGACCACGAGGACATCGATTTCTCATACGAAGAATTCACCCGGACACACGACTCAGGGCTTTATTACTGAGACTGGAGGGTAACATGAAAGACCTGAACGCACCTGCCAACCCACTGGAGATGCTCACATACATCATTGCGTCACAGATCCATGACCATAAGATCGTCTACATAGGCACAGGCATCCCCATGGTGGCTTCCATCCTGGCAAAAAAGACCCATGCACCGAATATCACCATGGTCTACGAGTCAGGCGGCCAGGATCCCCTGCCTGCAGACATGCCCTGGTCCGTGGGCTGTCCGTTCACCTGGCGGAAGTCGCCGGCCATGATGGAGATGACCTATTCCTTCGCCCAGTGCTACAATGGCTATATCGATATAGCCTTTTTAGGCTTTGCCCAGGTGGATATGTACGGCAACGTGAACACCCATCAGATCGGGACAGATCTACTGCATCCCAAGGTCCGCATGACCGGCTCCGGCGGAAACAACGACCTGGCATCGCTCTCCGATAACATGGTCCTGGTAGGGGTCCAGACACCGGACAAGTTCGTCAAGAAGGTCGATTTCATAACCTCGGTAGGTTACCTGACAGGAGGAAACTCCCGGAAGGAGGCTGGTCTCATCGGCAACGGTCCCTCCATGGTCATCTCCCAATGCGGAGAATTCGACTTCGAACCGGTGACCAAGAGGATGCGTGTAAGGTCGCTTCTGCCCGGATGGACCTTTGACTTCACCCAGCAGTTCACCGGATTCGAACTCCTGAAACCCGAGGGAGAAATCCCCCAGACTCCGGTGATCCCGAACGATATTCTGAAGCTCCTCAGGACTGAAGTCGATCCGAGGGGCGTATTCACCACCATGCCCGCTACCTGATCGGAGAAAACAAAACGGGATGCCTGAATGAATGGCATCCCTCTTGATAAAAGTCTTAGCCAGCTTCCTACACAATAACCGGGTATCCGTCAGTACTGGATACCCGGTGCATCTTTATTATTATTCGAATTTGATGAACCGGTCCTGCTTGGCCCCACAAACCGGACACTCTTCGGGAAGGATCCCGTCTGAGACATAACCGCACACATCACATACATAGTAGGTCGTCATCCTCTCCTCCAGTACGTGATCCATGGCTTCTTTGTACAGTTTGGCATGTATCTCTTCCACATCCCTCGACTGACTGAAATAGATCGATGCACTATGGTCACCCACCTCTTCTGCTGACTTGATGAACTTATCATATGCTATACCGGCAACCCTTGTTTCCGACTCGAAGCTCTCGGCAAGGTTTTCTTCAGTGCTTTTTATCTCCCTTAAGAGTCTGAGCGCCTTCTTGCCATGAAGTTCCTCGGAGAAAGATATTACACGGAAAAGTTTTGCAAGCTGGGGATAACCTTCCTGGTCCGCCTTTTCTGCAAAGACCTTGAGTCTGAGGCTGGCTTTCGATTCTCCTGCATATGCCTGATGCATGGCATCCTTGATCTTGTCATCCATTGCATGCTCCTCCTTGGAAATTCACCACTACATGGTTTTATACCTATAATCCATAATCTCAGTTGGATCGAGATCATTTCTAATGCCGGTCCTTGTGAGAGCGAAATCATATCTCACTGGGTCTTCCGGCATATAGGACCGGAATCTTTGTGTTATTTCGATGGCTGTCTTGAGATCGGCCTGCTTGCGTGATGTCATACCAATGGCCAGGCAGATTCTGTGCATATGCACATCCAGCGGCACTATGAGCTTTGAGGGCGATATCTCGTCCCATCCTCCGGGGTCCACCTCGTCCGAACGCACCATCCACCGCAGAAAGAGATGGAGCCTTTTACAGGCGCTCCCTTTTTCCGGACAGGGAAGCAGGCTGTTTTCTTTGATATGCAAGTAGGACTTGATCTCATAAACAAACAACTCCAGAGGGCCGGTAATATCAGGGTCATCAAGCGAATAATGCATGAGGAAGCATTGGCGCAGCGATCCGTGGACTTCGATGACACTCTTTATTGCTATGAGAAAATCAACAAGCTCTTCGCCGGTGGTGAAACGATGTTTAAAACAGGAGAATAATTTATTAAGAGATTCACGGGATGTGCTCTCAAGAAATAAGCGCGGAGAAGATCCCATCTGATCGAGGATGCACGAAGTACTTTTCAATATCTGGGAAACCCTCCCATACGCAAGGGAAGATGCAATAAAACCGACAATCTCCCGATCTCTCATATCCGGGTAGTCATGGAGGAATTCCAGAGGATCAGGATGGATAAACTCAGGCTTGTTTAAGCGGGCGTAGAGGCCCTCAAGAAGCCTGCCGATATCTGCTACCGGGTGTCTCATGTCTTCACGTTATCATATCAGTCAGCGAGATGGTACATCGAGAAAATGAGGTCGTGGTGGTAGGTTCTCGATTTATCTGGCTGGTAAATATGCCCTGGAAGCCTTTAGGGCCTCCAGGGTTGTTATTATTCAGGACTAAATTCACTTTTCGGCGCACCGCATACCGGGCAGGTCCAGTCGTCGGGCAGCTTTTCAAAGGACGTTCCGGGAGGGATATTCCCTTCCGGATCGCCCTTTTCCGGATCGTATACATATCCGCAAACATTACAAACATATTTCTGCATGGTAACCTCCTGGAATTTTTCTTCTGTCACTGTTTGTGTCTTCGTATCACCTTTGTAGGTTGGTGCGTCTTTTGGCGCCTTGCCCTTTTTCACTGTCTGATAGTAGTCGTAAGTGAGCGGCCTGCCTTTCTTGAGAACTCCGGAGGAGAGGACTTGTGCTATGAATACCGTGTGCGTACCGCAGTCTTTTGTACCGATGACAGAGCACTCAAGGTATGCCAGTGCATGCTCGACAATCACCGGACAGCCGTTATCTCCGGTACGGCTTTTGACCTGAGAAATCTTGTCCACATCCCGGCCTGATTTGAACCCGAAGAGGCCGATAAAGGGCATAGGGGTCTCTTCTTCAAGGATGGATATCCCTAAAATGCCGCTTTCTTGGATGTAGGAATGGGTAAGGTTATTTTTACTTATGCTCACCGCAACGGTCGGCGGAGAAGCCGAGACCTGAAAGACCGTGTTCGCTATCTGACCATTCGTATGATCACCGGATCTTGAAGTAATGATATACAGCCCATAGGTAATACTCCACAAGGCCATCTGGTCGAACATATCACCCAAGCGGGGCCGCCTTCTTCAGTCCAATGGCAACGGACTTTCCAAGCTCGAAGCACTTCTGCAGCGTATCCTTGTCCGGTACATATTTTGCCCTGATCGGATCTCCTGCCAGCTCGACCTTCATTTCCATGAGTATCTCGTGAATCTGTTTCGGAGACTCCCCGCTCCATCCATAGGACCCGAATGCAGCACCTATAAGATTTATCGGCCTCAATCCCTTCAGGTAGGTGAGTACGTCTGCCATGGCAGGCAGCATATTGTTGTTGAGAGTCGGGGAGCCGACAATCAGGGCCCCGGCATCGAGAACTTCATACACAACATCACTGCGATGGAACGACTCCATGGACATCACCTTCACACGAGCACCCCCGGCTAGTAGCCCTTCTTCAATTGCCCTGGCCATCTGCTCGGTGCTATGCCACATGGTATGGTAGAGAACAACGGCCTTGCCTGTGGGTTTCTGCTCCGCCCATACCTTGTACATGCCTAGAATCCTTCCAAGATCTTCACGCCAGACCGGGCCGTGATCAGGGGCTATTAGCCGGATGTCAAGACCTGATGATGAAACCTTGTCGAGGAGCTTCAATATCAGTTGAGAGTAGGGGAGAAGTATGTTCGCATAATAAGTAGCAGCCTCATAACTGATGATATCCTGATTTACCTCATCAGTAAAACGTTCATCCGTAGCCAGATGCATCCCGAATGCATCTTGTGAAAAGAGGAGTTTCCGGTCCCGCAGATAGCTGAACATGCTGTCAGGCCAATGGAGCATACGAGTCTCTATGAAACCGAGGCTCATGTTACCGAGGCTCAAGGCCTCCCCTTCTTTAACTGCGATTATTTCATCATCGATTGCGAAATGCTCTCTCAGGGTTTTAACGCCCATTGGTGATGCAAATACCTTTTCCGGATTGATCTCTTTAATGACTTCAGGGAGGCACCCGGAATGGTCCATCTCAGAATGGTTGGATATGATGTAATCGATCTCTCTGGGATCGATTAGTTCTGCTATGCGAGAAAGCATCTCATCTTTGAAGGGTGACTTCACCGTATCAATAAGAGTCACCTTGTCAGCAAGAATGAGATATGCATTGTAGGTGCTGCCGCGCTTTGTCGTGTAGCCATGGAAATCCCGTATGGTCCAATCGATTGCACCAACCCAATATACCTCATCAATGATTTTTTTGGGTTTGAATAAGCCAGACATGGTATTCTCCTTATAGCGAATTACTGCCGATCTTAACCGTAAAGCCTTTCTGTGTCTTTCCGATAATGGTTACATGATTTTCTTTCGCTGCATCCACCATATTTTCCCTATACAGCCTAATGGGCTCACCCGCAGCAGACAAGTTCACCCTTACCCTCATGAATTACTTCAACTATGTTGCCACATACCTCACATTTGTATATTTCAAACCTTACAGGCATGATATTTTCTCATTAATGATAATAATTATCAATATTGATATTTGATAACACCCATCATGTCAAGTGATTTTGAAATACCTGCAAGGCCTCTTATAATAACATATTAATAAAAAGAAGCAATCAAGAGGAACCCGATAGGTATAACCCGACAGTTAAACAGTGATATAAAGCTTCAAGGTTTGGAATCTGAAAACAGGCATAACTTATCAAAAACGCCTTAAATCCTCGATCCTCAGGTCTGGAAGCCCGGTATTTTCCATATTGACAGGGGGGTCTTTGGCTGTTATTAAAGACATCCGTCATACTGCCGAAGTGGTGGAATTGGCAGACACGCCATCTTGAGGGGGTGGTGGGTAACTCCCGTCCGGGTTCAAATCCCGGCTTCGGCACCACAGAAATTATTTTTTATACTGAAGAGTAGAAAGAGAGTCAGCATCCATGTCAAGACGGTGTGATATTTGTGGAAAAGGCCCGCAGACAGGGCATAATGTTTCCCATGCCCAGAACAAAACCAAAAAGACCTGGCTTCCGAATCTCCAGAAGGTGCGGGTCGAAACACCGCAGGGTGTCAAGAGTATAAAGGCTTGCACACAGTGCATTAAATCAAACAGGGTCCAGAAGCACGCAGCATAGCATCCCTGGTATTTCACCTTTTTTGTTCAGAGTTCCCCGTGCAGAAAC
>DATKLV010000296.1:0-4275 GCA_035542255.1 Desulfomonilia bacterium
GCCTCAAGCCTCGATCCTGCCATACCCACGGGATTTGAGATGCCTGAAATATCGTCCACGGTGAACTCCTGAGGGAGCACATGGATGATCTCGACACCAACGGGCTTTGCAAAGTCCTTGGCCTGGTCCACGACCCTGCGCCGATCAACCTCGGTGATCTCGTCGCCCTTGATGGCGATGACCCCGCTGGTACTGATGCCCTGGATATGGCCCCCTGCAATGCCGGTGTACACCTCATCGACCCTGATCCCGGCCATGCGCTCGGCGTCCTCCACGCAGCTGCGGATAGCATCAACAGTCTGCTCCATGTTCACCACAAGACCCCTTTTGAGCCCCTTGGATTCGGACAATCCGAATCCTATTACATCGAGCTCCATGGCATCGTTCATCTCTGTGATGAGGCAGCAGATCTTCGTGGTCCCGATATCCAGCCCCACTATTATCCTATCCCTGGCTGCCATGCACACCCCTGTTCCTGAGAACTATCTTGTCATCACACCTCAAATCCATAATCGTTCCTTCCGGAGGTTTCAGTTCTGCCATGGCCTTAATGGCCATATCCACCTTAACGGGCGTCATCTGGCCGAATGTGGTCAGCGTTATACCGTTCTTCAGCCTGAGGTCCACCAGCCCGCCCGGCTCTATGAGGGCATCTCTTACCTGGAGCCCCTTGGACTGCGCCAGCTTTGTTCCCTCAATGGCGTTTGACAGGGCCTGGTCGAGACCTTGTTTCATGTCCTGCCGGGTGTAATCCCTGGCGTTGATCGTCAGACCGAAGTTGTTATCCGGTGAAGAGGCGAACACGAGACCCTCTTCCGAGATCAGATAAGGCCTGTCCTTGAGGAAGAGTGTAGCCACGGGTTTGTGCTCGGCAATAGTGACTTCAACCGATGCGGGAACAAAGCTTCTTGAGATGCTAATCTCCTTAATCCAAGGATGATTTTGCAGTCTCTTCCTGGCCTTGTTCATATTCCAGGACAATATATTATCTCCCTGTTCAATGTCCAGCAAAGTAAGAACCTCGTCCGGTTTCACATGGGAATTCCCATTGATATCTATATGCTTGACATGGAATACGGCTGAGTTGCTGATATAGGCTGCAGCACACACCGTGATGAGAAGCCCCGATATACCCAGGCATACCCACATGGCAAGCCTCAGGACGGAATTTATCTGGGAGATGGTCTTTTTCTTGGAAGGGGTTTTCACCCTCTCCTTAAAATCACTGACCAATGATCTTTACCTCCTCGGTAAGCGCTATCCCGAATTTCCCATTCACCTTTTCCTTGATGAGTGTGATGAGTTCCCGGATATCCCTGGTTGTGGCGGTGCCGTCATTGATGATGAAGTTCGCATGGACCTCGGATACTCTTGCCCCCCCGATCCGGATGCCCTTGAGCCCAGCCTGCTCGATAAGGTAACCTGCAGCCTTCCCTTCAGGATTGCGGAAAACGGACCCGCTGCTGTAGCCGTGAGGCTGGTTGCGCCTCTTTCTGAGGTAGGAAAGGACCCTGCTGCGTATGTTCTCTCTCACGGATTTTTCAAGCACGAGCTTGGCGAATGTGATGATGGTCTTCTCGGGAATGTCGCCATAACGATACCCGTAACGGAGGTCTGATGTGTATAGGGTCTTTTTCCCTGCGAGGCCCACTACCTCCAGCTCTTTCACCACATCGAGAACGCCTTTTTCAGGGGTCCCGGCATTCATGAAGAGCGCACCGCCCAGGTGCCCGGGTATCCCCGCCATGAATTCCAAACCTGATAAGCCGTTTCTCGTACAATAGGATACCAGCTGCTTCATGGGCACGGCAGCGCCTACACGGAGTCCTGACGGTACGGTCTCAATTGTAGTGAACTCTCTACCCAGACGGATGACGGGTTTTGTTATCCTGTCGTCCGTAAAGATGGTGTTCGTCCCTCCGCCCAGTATATGGAAATCGTGCAGCTCCATAACCAGGGCACGGAGCTGGTCAGAGTCCTCGGGCTCATAGATACGATCGATGGTTCCCCCGCAGTGAATGGAGGTGATATCGTATGCATGGACCATCTCGATCATCCTCATCCAAGCCTCTCTAACACCTTGAGCCCCTGTCTCCAGACATCCCCGGCTCCAAGGAAGATGAGGAGGTCGCCCTCCTTGAGGTCGGCCAGGACGGCATCGGGTATGTCTTCCTTGTTCTCCACATAGTAAGCCTCACGATAACCGTGGTTCTTGATCTCTTCGAAGAGGGCCTGGCTGCTTACACCCTCGATGGGCTTCTCGGAGGCCGCATAGATTTCCGTGATATAGAGCCGCGATGCATCGTAGAAGGAGTTCACGAATGATTCGAAAAGGTCACGGGTTCGGGTATAGCGGTGGGGCTGGAAGACCGCGATTACCCTGCGTCCCGGGAACCCGTTCTTGACGGCGGCTAGAGTCATCCTGATTTCGGTGGGGTGGTGGCCGTAGTCATCCATTACGGTGATGCCCTTTTTCTCGCCTCGTACGTGGCACCTCCTCTGAACGCCCTTGAAGGAGCCCAGTCCTTTCTTGATGAGCTCGAAATCAATACCCAGCTCCAAGGCGGACCCGATAGCGGCCAATGCATTGAGACAGTTGTGTTTTCCAGGCACTCCCAAGACCACCTCTCCCAGGGTGTATCCGTTACGATGGGCCGTGAACCTTGTCTCGAGGCCGGTGAATTGTGGCTCGGTATAACGGTATATGGCCTGGGTGTGAGATCCGTAGGTGATCACCTTGCGCTCGAGTCTTGGCAGGATGCTCTGGATATTCGTATCATCGAGACAGATCATATCGAAACCGAAGAAAGGAACCTTGTTGAGAAACTGCACATAGGTGTCGCGGATATCATCGATATCACGATAGCAGTCCATATGCTCCTCTTCGATATTCGTGACCACTGCTACAATAGGCGCGAGCTTGAGGAAGGACCGGTCGCTCTCATCGGCCTCCGCCACCAGGAGTTCTCCTTCGCCGAGCCTGGCATTGGACCCGAACATATCGAGTCTTCCGCCGATGATGGCTGTGGGATCTTTCCCTGCCATGGCCAGGATGGTGGCCAGCATGGAGGTGGTGGTCGTCTTGCCGTGTGTGCCGGCAATGGCGATGGAAAATTTCATGCGCATGAGCTCTGCGAGCATCTCCGCCCTGGGGATGACAGGCAGCGCCCTGTCCTTGGCTGCGACGCATTCGGGGTTGTCGAGCCCCACGGCCGAAGAATACACCACTACCTGGGAATCCCCGATATTCTCCGCACTATGGCCGATCTCAATGGTGGCCCCCAGCGAACGTAGCCGCTGCACCGACTCGGAGTCCGAGACATCGGACCCGGTGATGCTGAATCCCAAGTTGAGCAGGAGTTCGGCGATGCCGCTCATGCCTATGCCTCCGATGCCCACGAAATGAATCCTGGTAATCCCCCTAAACACCCACTATCTCCCTTGCTATCCTGTCGGCGCCGGCTCCGAGGTTGATCCGTTTCATGTTGGCCGAAGCCTGCCTGAGTCTTTCAGGGTTGAACAACCTTACCTTGATCTCCACCGCGAGCCGTTCCGGCGATAGATAACCGTCCGGTATGAGCCATCCGCCGCCCTGGTTTGCCACATACCTGGCATTGAAGCTCTGGTGGTCATCCGTGGCATGAGGGAAGGGCACCATAATGGATGGGAGCCCGGTGGCGGAGAGTTCGGATAGGGTTATGCCGCCGCATCTGGATATTACCAGCGCAGCTGAGCTGTAGACCGATGCCATGTCATCGATGAAATCCTTCACATCGGCATCTATCCCCATTTCCCGGTATGCATCCTTGACCTGTTGATAATCCTGTTTTCCACTCTGGTGCACCACCTTGATGTTTATTCCCTGACTTTTCAGAAGCTGGATGGCCTCGGCGGCCGTTTTGTTGATGCTGCTCGCGCCAAGGCTCCCCCCGAGGATCAGCACATATGACCCGTTCTTTTTCTCGCGGCCGACAGTCAACTCTCTCCTCAGGGGATTCCCGGTAAGCAGTGTCTTGGACTTCGGGAACCCGCCTGAACTGTCCGGAAAGGCCAGGAAAACCCGGTGGGCTATTTTAGAAAGGAGGCGATTCGTGAGACCCGGAATGCTGTTCTGCTCCTGGATGGCGCAGCGACAGCCCAAAATCCTGCCTGCAAGCACCACCATGCCGGTTATGTACCCACCGGTCCCGATGATCCAATCGGGTCTGAATTCTCTGATGATCCTGACAGCCTTGAGAAATGCCCTGACGTTTACCCACAATGCATGGATGAGGT
>DATKLV010000297.1:0-3223 GCA_035542255.1 Desulfomonilia bacterium
TCTGATGCATCATGGGTGCCCCACATTTTAAGAGCCGCTTCGTTCACATAGATAATGTTTCCTGCAAGGTCGGTAATCCCGATGCCGACGATGGATGATGCGATCGCTAAGTCTTTTATCCTAAGCTCTTCTTCCATGCGCTTACGCTCAGTTATGTCAATGAAAGAGTCCATAATGCATATAGGCTCGCCTTTATCATTGCGTACGAGGCTCGCAGAAAAAAGTACCGTGAAAGGTGATCCATCCTTTCTATAGGCCGATACCTCTCCTGACCAGCTCCCTTTCTCCATGACTGACAGATAAATCATGACAGCTTCTTCTTCAGACTGGGCCAGTTTAAGCGCTGATGTTCCGAGCACTTCTGAAATATCTTCAGCCCCCCACATCTTCAAGGCGGCCTCATTGACATAGATGATATTGCCTTCAAGATCGCCGATGCCTATGCCGTCGATGGACGAGGCGATTGCGAATTCCTTGATTCTGAGTTCCTCCTCCATCCGCTTGCGTTCGGTGATATCTACGAAGGAATCCATGGTGCATATGGGTTCTCCTTTTTCGTTGCGCACCATGCTTGCGGTGAGATGAACGGTGATAAGGGAGCCGTCCTTTCTCCGGCCTGATACCTCTCCCGACCATCCCCCTTTTGCCATGAATTCTTCTATGATTTTCATGGCCTCTTCCCGGGAGTCCGCAAACTCAAGGGGCGACTTCCCGATGACCTCGGAGGGGTCTTCCGTGCCCCACATCTTGAGAGCCGCCTCATTAACGTAGATCGTATTGCCCGCCAGATCGCCGATGCCTATGCCATTGAGAGAAGAGGCTATGGCGCAGTCTTTGATTCGGAGTTCATTTTCAATACGTTTCCGATCCGAAATATCAATGAAGGAGCACATCAAACAAATAGGTTCACCTTTATTGTCTCTCACCAGACTTGCAGAAAGGTGCACGGTGATGGGAGAACCATCTATGATCTTGCCGGTGATTTCTCCAGACCAATGGCCTTTTTCAATGACGATATTCATGATCTGAAGGGCCTCTTCTTCGGACTGGGCGAAAACGGTTACCGATTTACCCAGGATATCATCCAGGTTATCGGAGCCCCACATCTTCAGGGCGGCCTCATTTACATAGGTTACATTTCCTTCCAGATCGCCAATGGCTATCCCATTGATGGAAGATGCAATAGCACTTTCCTTTATACGGAGCTCTTCCTCGATTTGCTTGCGGTCTGTTATATCGATAAAGGAGCATATCATACATATGGGTTTACCGACCTCATCATGCACCAGGCTCGCGGACAACAGCACGATGATGAGTGAGCCATCCTTTCTTCTACCCGAGATCTCTCCCGACCATTCACCTTTTTCATGAACGGTTTGTAGTATCCGGATGGCTTCCGTCTCGGATTGGGCGAACACTGTCGCTGATTTTCCTATGATATCCGATGGGTCATCCGACCCCCACATCTTAAGCGCAGCATCGTTGACATAGGTGACCACACCTTCCAGGGTGCCTATGGCGATGCCGTTGATGGAAGATGCGATTGCAAAGTCCTTGATACGCAGCAGGTCTTCCTTATTGGCGTATAACCTTTCATCGACCTCACTCGCCGGGATATCCAGGGGGTATGTCTTTTCATGCATCTGATGATCCTCCGGGAATGAAACAAATACTTTTTTTTATATTGAATGCAGTATTTATCCAATTACTATGAATCCGCTTGAGGATGTTCATAATACATGCAGAAACGGCATGCAAGAAAAGCCTGAGATGGAGTTCTGAGCAGAAATCGATAGTCCTTGTTCGCTGTATTCCTGGTGCGGATTTTCATGCTCTTTTCAAAATGGTACTACAAGTCCGACAACTACGTTTCCAACAAACTCCTTGTTGAAGACCCCGATATGCTTGGGATTCTCATAGCTGAAAGAAGTGATGTCCGGGTTTGTGGTAGGCGTTCTGAAAGAAATCTCGAAGATGGGGTCGAAGGACTTCAGATCGTACCAGGTCGCGTTCGCTTCGGCCATTAACTTCACATTCTTATAGATGGACATGGATACGCCACCCAGCATCTGCAGTAACAAGCCATTGACCGATTGGGTATTATTGAGGGAGATCTTGTAATCGGGGCCCTGAAACGATTTGCTTTTCAGGGCCTTGCTCTCCGAGTCACGGGACGCGGTGCAGAACCCCAAACCACCGCCGACATAGGGGCTGACATTCCCGATTTTGTCGAATTTATACAGTGCATTCATAGTGATGGGAAAAAGGTAGAGATCCGTGTGCACGTCGAGCCTTTTCAGCGATTCGGAACTGGTGATCTGAGCCGTTGCTTCACTGTGTACCCCGATTCCCAGGTTCGTGTCGGGTAGATCTTCCGCATTTACGGTTGTCTGCCCAGGCTGGCTGACAATACCGGGTGCCCATTGCTCGGCTGCAACCTGGAGGGATTGCCTGCTGCCACTTCTTGACCAGTCACCGGTGAGCATCGTGACATCTATGCCGAGGCTTAGTGACAGGTTCTCATTTATCTTTTTGCCCACCCCGAAAGATACGGTTCCTCCATAGCTCACAAAATCACGGAGAGTCTTGTCAAGAATGGGAATAGCTCCGCCGGTTTTCACGTAGTAAAAATTGTCTTTTTCTCTCTCATGGTTGATGACGGATGAAAGTGCCTGATGAGAAAGGTCATCTGGCTCTGCCTGGGCCAGCATTGTCCTGTTGTTTTCGCGGGCGGCGTCGGATGCGGGGGCGGGACCGGTAAAACCTGCCGACAAAGACTGCTGGGCGGCTGCTGCCCGGGCATCATCGGTCTTACCGGGAGTGAAGATTTCAAAGATGCCCTTACCTTGAAGGTTGGTAGCGAGGGCCTGATGAGAGAGGTCTTCTGAATCAATCTGAGAAGAGGAGATGATGCTGTTTTTGCGGACATCAAACCCGGATAGGGAGGAGGTCCCTGAAACCCCTTTTAAGGTTGTGACGGCAGTATTCTGTGTTTGTGATGTCTCCCCTGAGCTGCCGGGGTTTGCTGCATCTTTTCCCTGGATGTCTCCTGAAAGAGTCTGATAGGTAAGCTCATCGGCTGCAGGCCCGGTCTCTTTAGGTGCAATGGGTGAAGGTATGGATGTTGTGTCAGGTTTCTTTGTTGCAGTAAGTTCCTCTGTCGGGGTCGTGGGTTTTTTTGCCGATGCAGTCTTAGCCGTTTTGAAAAGATTAAATATATTCA
>DATKLV010000298.1:0-2661 GCA_035542255.1 Desulfomonilia bacterium
CACCCACCACGAGCTTTGCCGCATTCAATGTAGGAAGACCATAGGACGCGAGATCTCCACTGTGTGCCCCTGCGACGCCTAATTTAATCACGTCCGCTGCAAATACACCCCCGGCGGACAGCACCATAGCCAGAGTCATCATTAGAACCAGTGATCTTTTCATTCCTCCTCCCTTTTTCAATTTGATTTTCTTGAATATTTCCGTGACGAACTCGTAATGTAATCGGATTCACATAGCATTAATAGGACGTTTCTGTCAAACTCAATCCCCTGGACAAGCATGTACAGCCTCCCTGCATTACCGAACTCACTTCCACGGACTGAACCTCCTCCGTTTTTCGGATTGTTCCGTCTCTGGAAATTGCACCATAAATTTTTCACGATTTTGGATGTTCATAAAGGGATCTTCTCCCTTTTCAGCCATGGCCGATAATCTTTCCAGTCGTTCCGGGGTGTGCGGGTGGGTCCTCAGCAAGGATGGGTGGGGCTGTTTCCGACCCGGCAGATACACGAGATCCCAGATGCTCTGCTCGTATCGGTCCATTTTCCGCAAGGCGGAAGCGAGACCCATGGGGTCCCCGGTCAGCTCGGCGGCACCCGCGTCGGCGTCAAATTCGCGGGTCCTGGACAAGGCGAGCTGGAGCAACATGCTCACGGCAGGAGCAAAGATGAGGAGGAGAATGGGGATGAGCGGGATCTCCGTCTTTGAGAAGAAGGCTGCAGGCAGATAAATAATGATGAGCACCTGACCCAGGAACGAGAGGGTGCTGGTGATCCGGGTCATGAAATCAGCCAGGGCATGAAGCTTGAGATCATTGTTCCTGATGTGGGTTATCTCGTGCGCCAGCACACCTGTAATCTCCCGCGGGCTCAGGTATCGGATGAGACCGTCGGACAGGGCGATCGCCGAGCCCTTTGCCGATCCTACGCTGAATGCATTCATGATGGGGCTTGGCACATAATAAAGTAGAGGTAACGTGGAAATCCCCGCCCTCCGCGAAAGCTCGGCAACAATGTCGAAAAGCCCGGGGGCTTCGTCCGAGGTCAATTTTCTTGCCCGGTACATCCTGAGCACCATCCACGGAGAAACCCTGGGTGTGGACATGAAAAGGAGGAGGGCTACCAGGAGTGCCCACGCCAACCCGATGGCCCCGAAGATCATCCATCCGATCAGACCGAACAGACAGCCCATCCCCGCCAGTATGACAACGGTCTGAAGCAGCAGATGATGCTTGCCCTGAAGAGAGGCCTTTCGGCCGATGTCCGTTTTATCCATAATAGGTACTCATCATTTATAAGGTATGCCTTGATGAAAAACAATGATCACTCGATCTTTACAATGTACTATACCCCATGATAGACCCTGCCTTGTGGATACGAACATCACCACCGGACACGGCACTTCAATAGAAATCATTAACTGCGGCAATTTCCTCCTGGATGGAGGCACCATGTTCGGCCGGGTGCCCAAGACCATGTGGGAGCAGTGGTTCCCTCCTGATGAGAAGAACCGCATAGTCATGGCCACCAACATCCTGAGAGTCCAAACAGGTGGAAAGATTATTCTCGTCGATGCGGGCCTTGGTTCACGCTACACCGAAAAGGATTGGGAGATACTCGGCACCGGCGTGGAAAATGTCCGTCTCATCAAGGAGCCTGTCGACTGTCTCATCTGCACGCATCTCCACTTCGATCACTGCGGCGGCATCCAAGATATGACCGTACGCTCCGAGGTGATCATCTCCCGCGCGGAGTGGGAAGACGCACTCGGCGAGAACCCCCTGAGCAAGGGAAGCTATCGCAAGTCCGATCTCGATCTCCTCGGAAGGAATTTGCACCTGGTGGACCCGCCCTGCGTTGTGGCCGACGGCATCCAGGTGCTGGCTACACCGGGGCACACACGCGGGCACATGAGCGTGCTCATCGACGATGAAGTGTTTTATCCGGGTGATCTCATCCCCACCGCCGCCCACGTGCACCTGCCATGCATCATGTCCTATGACCTCTACCCTCTTACGATCCTCGAGACAAAGCAGAAGATCCTGAACGAGGCATGCCGGAAAGGGTGGCGTCTCGTATATGAGCACGACCCCTATCGGCCGATAAGCTGCATAGGAATATCGGCCGATAAATTCAAAGCAGTGTAGCATCCTCTCCTGTTTAAATACGCTGTTGAATTTTTTCTTGACACAGGCAACGGTTTGCCGTAAATGTGTCGCCTAAATTAGTTTACTAAGATAAACTATTCGGAACACTTAAGTATATAGTTGAGGAAAAATGAACATAGGTGAGAAGATCAAGAACCTCAGGCTGGCCCAAGATCTTACCCAGGAGGAGCTTGCCAACAGGGCCGACCTAACGAAAGGCTTTATATCACTTCTCGAGCGTGATCTCCAGTCGCCTTCGCTCGACACCCTTGAACTCATCCTCAACGCCCTGGACACCAACCCGAAAGACTTCTTTGATGAAGAGCGTCGTGACGTGGTTGTTTTTAGCCGCAAACATCGCGTCATTATCGAGGACGAGGAAGAAAAGGGCGTAAAGCGCGAGGTGCTCATTGCCGGGGCACAGGACCGGGAGATGGACATCCTCCTGGTGACCCTCGCACCGGGGGCAGGCACATACCAGGAAAGGGCGCACTACGGTGACGAGTGCGGCATA
>DATKLV010000299.1:0-4178 GCA_035542255.1 Desulfomonilia bacterium
GCTCTGTCCGGATGACCTTGAGCAGCTCCTTGCGGTCTGAAAGGATGCGCTCGAGCCGCCTTATCTCTTTGGTAAGTGCTGCGTGCTCATCGGCGAGCTTGTCGCGCTCCAGTCCGGTGAGCCTCTGGAGACGCATGTCCAAGATGGCCTGGGCCTGGATCTCGGAGAAGCCAAAGCGCTCCATCAGGTTCAATTTTGCCTCTGGCGGGTTGGCCGATGCCTTGATGAGTGCCACGATCTCATCGATGTGCTCGAGGGCCTTCAAGAGGCCGTCCAGGATGTGGATGCGGTCCTTTGCCTTGGCCAGATCGAAGATGCATCTGCGGGTGACAACCTCCTCGCGGAAATCGAGGAAGGCCTGAAGCAACTGTAAAAGACCCATAGTGGCGGGCCTGCCGTTGTGGATAGCAAGCAGGTTCATGGAGAACGAGGTCTGTAGCGTGGTGAGCTTGTAGAGCTGGTTCTCGATGACCTCGGCGGGTGCACCCTTTTTCAGCTCGACCACCACACGCATGCCGTCCTTGTCCGACTCATCGCGGATGTTGGCAATGCCGTCTATCTTCTTTTCCTGGGCAAGGAGCGCGATGCGTGCGACCAGATCGGCCTTGTTCACTGTAAAGGGGATCTCGGAAATGATGATCTTCTCCCGGTTCTGATCTTCCTCCTTTTCCACCTTTCCGCGGATTATGATGATGCCTCTGCCCGTGCGGTAGGCCTTCTCGATCTCACCTTCCGAGATGATGATTCCGCCCGTGGGGAAATCGGGCCCGGGGATGATCTTCATGACCTCGGGCAGCGTCAGATAAGGTTTGTCGACCAGTGCGATCAGTGCGGTCATAAGTTCGGTGGCATTGTGTGGCGGGATGCTGGTGGCCATGCCCACAGCGATACCGGAAGACCCGTTAAGCAGCAGACCCGGGATCCTCGTGGGCAGCACATCGGGCTCCTGCAGAGACTCGTCGTAGTTGGGGTGGAAATCTACGGTATTCTTTTCAAGGTCCGCGAGCATCTCTTCGGCGATGCGCGACATCCTTATCTCGGTATACCTCATGGCGGCGGCCGGATCGCCGTCCACGGATCCGAAGTTGCCCTGGCCGTCGACCAGGGGATATCTCAAAGAGAACGGCTGGGCCATACGGACGATGGCGTCATAAACCGCAGTGTCGCCGTGTGGATGGTACTTACCGATGACATCGCCCACGATGCGGGCGGACTTTTTGTATGCCTTGGTGTGGGTGTTGCCCAGGTCCTGCATTGCAAACAGGATCCTTCTGTGTACGGGCTTGAGGCCGTCGCGCACATCAGGGATGGCGCGTCCGATGATGACGCTCATGGAATAGTCCAGGTACGAGCGCCTCATCTCCTGGTCTATGGCAACTGTGTTCGTACTCATGCAAACTCCTCTTTCTTAGGTGGAAAACTAGATATCAAGATTGGATACCTTCAGTGCGTTCTTTTCTATAAATTCCCTCCTGGGCTCTACCTCATCGCCCATGAGTGTGGAGAAGATTTGGTCGGTCTCCAGCGCGTCATCGATTGTCACCTGGAGCATGGTGCGCCTCGTAGGATCCATGGTTGTCTCCCAGAGCTGCTCCGGGTTCATCTCGCCCAGGCCTTTGTACCGCTGGATGGTGTAGCCCTTTTTGGATTCATCAAAGATCTTTTGGGCCGCCTCTGTCAGGTTTATCACCTCATGGACTATATCGCCCTTGATCACCTTGAAGGGTGGTTTGCCGATCTTTAAGAGCTGGTTATGGATCTTCTGGAGCTCCTCGAAACCCTTGGATTCTATGTGTCGCCTGTCGATGGGGGTCGCTTTGCGTATTCCGTTCTTGATGGAATGGAACACGATGTGGTCTTCAAAGAGCTCGCAGGTGACCGGTCCAATATGAGGGAACCATTCACTGATAATATGGAGAATTTCGTCCCTGATCCGGGCCGGTTCAAATTCCGTGGACATGATTTCTTCGCTTGTATAGGACAGGGACTGGATTATCCTGTCATCCATCTGTCTCTGTTCATAGTTCTCAAGGATGTTCTGCCTTCTGGTGATGAGCTTGAGATACCGGGCCAGCTCAATGCCTGTTATCTCTACCGCGCCTTTCAGGACGATGTCCTTGGTGATGCTCTTAACAAGGAAATCATCAAGGACCTCTTCGTTCAGGAGGTAGTTCACCTTCTTGCCCTTGGCAAGCTTGAACAGGGGAGGCTGTGCGATATAGAGATGCCCGCGTTCTATGATCTCGGGCATCTGACGGAAGAAAAAGGTCAGAAGCAGGGTCCTTATATGCGCGCCGTCTACGTCGGCATCCGTCATGATCACAACGGAGTGGTACCTGAGCTTGGACACATCAAAGCTTTCTGAGCCTATGCCCGTGCCCAGCGCAGTTACCAGGTTCTTGATCTCCTGGCTGGACAGCATCTTGTCTATCCTGGCCTTTTCCACATTCAGGATCTTTCCTCTTAAGGGCAGGATGGCCTGGTTTTTCCGGTCTCTCCCCTGCTTGGCGCTCCCTCCGGCGGAGTCGCCCTCCACAATGTAGAGCTCGCACAGGGCAGGGTCGCGCTCCTGGCAGTCGGCGAGCTTTCCGGGCAGCAGCGTGCTCTCCATAGCGGTTTTGCGCCTGGTAAGCTCTCGTGCATGGCGGGCGGCCTCCCTGGCTTGGGCGCTGTCTAAAATCTTCTTGACGATCGATGCCCCATCGGACGGATTCTCGTTAAGGTAGGCGCCGAAAGCCTCGTTAGTTATGCTCTCGGTAATACCCTGGATCTCCGAGTTGCCGAGCTTTCCCTTGGTCTGCCCTTCGAACTGGGGCTGGGGCAGCAGCACGCTGACCACTGCGCACAAGCCTTCCCGTGTATCTTCCCCCTGGATAGCGATCTTTGCGTTCTTAAGCATGCCTTTGTCGCGTGCATAGGCATTGATGGTGCGGGTTAGGGCCTTGCGGAAACCTATTGCGTGCGTGCCTCCGTCATGGGTGTTTATGTTGTTTGCAAAGGAGAACAGGCTCTCGGAATAGGAGGTGTTGTACTGCAGCACACACTCCAGCACCACATCGCCTTTATTCTTCTTGAAGTAAATGGGCTGGTGAATGGGCTTCTTCTTGGCGTTCAGATATGAGATGAAGTCGAGGAGTCCTTCCTTATAAACATAGGAAGTGAGTGTATCCGTTCGCTCGTCTTCAAGCTCGATCTTGAGGCCCTTGTTTAGAAAGGCCAGTTCCCGAAGTCTGTTCGCAAGGATGTCGAACTCGAAGGTGGTGGTCTCGAAGATGTCAGGGTCGGGTTTGAAATGAACTGTGGTTCCCCTCTTGTCCGTTTGATTGAATTTAATAAGGGGGGTTGTGGGAACACCCCGTTCATATTTCTGTCGGTATTGGTAGCCGTCACGGTATATGTCGACCTCCAGTGATTCGGACAATGCATTCACCACCGAGACTCCCACCCCGTGAAGCCCACCCGATACCTTGTAGATGGAGTTATCGAATTTTCCTCCTGCATGGAGCGTGGTAAGGACTACTTCTACAGCAGATTTCCCTGTCTCCTTATGGATGTCCACCGGTACTCCCCTGCCGTTGTCTATCACGGTGATACTCTCATCCATATGGATTATGACATTTATGTGATCGCAGTATCCTGCTATCGCCTCATCGATGCTGTTGTCCACGACCTCAAAGACGAGGTGATGAAGACCCTGGCTTGAGGTAGACCCTATATACATTGCCGGCCTGAGCCTTACGGCCTCGAAATCTCCCAGCACTTTGATATCATCTGCGGTATATTCCTGCATTCTGCTTCCTCTTTTCTATAGGTTAAAACCTCATGGGCATGATGACCCATTTACATTCCCTGTCCGCACTGTCGGTGACCAGGCATGGACCTTGAGTACCTTTCAGGCGAATTTCTGCATCACCTTCTATAAATGCAAGGCAATCTACGAAATACCTGGGATTGAATGTTATCTCCACTTCATCCCCCGTATGATCCGAGTCAATGGCTGTGTTTACCTCTCCCTGCTCGGGGTTGTTGGCAAAGATGACTGTCTTGTCCTTTGTGAAAGAGAACCTGACACAGCTTGCCAGTTCTGATACCATGGCAACGCAAACTTTGAGCACGCTCACCAGTTCTCCGGCATTGATGCGGGTAACGATGGGGTATGTGTCTATGTTGACGATACT
>DATKLV010000300.1:0-6404 GCA_035542255.1 Desulfomonilia bacterium
ATTATTAGAGTTAACCTTACGCCTTGAGGGATTTGATAATTGCCATGCAATCTTCTTTGCCCATGAGCTTGGGAACAGGATAGGTGGGGTTGCATTCATACAATGCCCGTTCCGCGATGGTCGCGATGTCTTCATCTTTAATGCAGTCAAACTTGTTGGGAATGTTTAATCTGCTGTTCAGCACTTTAACGGCTTCAATAAAGGCTCTTGCCTTTTCAGGCCGGCTCATGCCGAACCTGGCAACACCGGCAGCCTCCGCAAGCTCAGCAAGAGGCTTGTGCGCAGACTCGCCGTACCACTCAAGGATATACGGCATAATAACCGACATGGCAAGACCGTGTGGAACACCATACATGCCGCCGAGGTTGTGGCCGATCCCATGAACATAACCGACCCCGCCACGGGTGAATGAATACCCTGCATAATAGGAGGCAAGGAGCATCTGCCCGCGTGCCTCAAGATCTTTACCGTCCTTATACACTTTTTCAATATTATTGAAAATCATTTCAACTGCAAGAACGGCCTTTATGCGGGTAGCTGAGCTGTTATAGAATTTCCCGATATAGGACTCAACCGCATGGGTCAGAGCATCCATACCTGTGGTCGCGGTAATGTGAGGGGGTAGACCGACGGTAAGTACCGGGTCGAGAACCGCATATCTTGGACGTAGAACAGGGTCGTTGATCGGATATTTTTCATGAGTTTGAGCATTCGATACCACGGCTGCTAATGTGGTTTCTGAACCCGTACCCGCTGTTGTCGGAACTGCGAAAAGAGTCGGGGGTAAAAGAGACCCCATTTTGACAGCGGGCATTATTACCTTGAACAAACCTCTCATCCGGGTAACCGAACGGTTCGGGCGGGCGGCCCGTGCCCCCGTAACCTTTGCGCAATCCATTGGTGAACCGCCGCCGAAGGCTATGATAGCCTCACAATGGTTTGCATTGTAGATTTTAAATGATGCTTCGATGTTGTCGATTGTAGGGTTTGGTTGTACCTGGTCATAGAGTGAATACTTGATACCTGCGGAACCCAGAGCCTCGAAGAGAGAATCGAGAAGGTGAAGGCCCATCAGGCCGGGATCGGTAACTACAAGAACGCTTGTGATACCTTTCTTTCTGATGACCTCAGGAAGCTTTTTTATGCTGTCTGCGCCTTCGATGATTTCGGGTTCAATCCAGGGAAGTAAATTCATTTCCAAACCCATAATGAACTGATACGTACGGTAATATGCTTTCTTTAGTTCCCACATGATGTTTACCTCCGATGTTTGATTTCTCTGAGCTTGTTGCTCCTTTTCATCCTTCAACTCAGGCATTTCCAGAGTGATCGCACCCACCGGGCACTCGATGGAGCAGAACCCGCACTCGATGCACGCCTTCGGGTCTTTCAGAAATGGATACATGTGGGGGTCGGTTGATCCTCTGGGCCGGGTCAATTCCAGGCAATTGACCGGGCATGCATCCACGCAGATCGTGCACGACATGCATGTTTTATAATCGAACACGGGTTTGAACCATAGAGAACGCTTCTTTGCCATACAGGCGTTCCCCAAACTGTCCAGTATGGCACCCTGGGGGCACACCTTGCCGCATGCCCTGCATTCGATGCATGATGCAGCATCGATGCTGTGCATCTTTTTCTTCTCACCCGATATGGCGTTCACAGGACAGATCCTGCTGCACGCACCGCACCCGTTACATGTTTCAATTATCTGGAATGCCATCACTCACCTCTGCAATCCCATTACCAGGGTTTAATCCCGAATCGTTGCAGGCATTCCCTGGTAGGCGTCCCGGTTTTCGAGTCCCAGCCGAACTGTTCCCAGTAAAGGCTCATCATGGTTTCAATCTCCACGGTCCTCCCTTTGTTGGCGCCTTCCTTCAATGGTTTCATACCCACGGCCCTGGCGCTCAGCTTGTTAGCCCTGGGGTCGACCCCATGCTTGATGTTGAAGGCCTGTTTGATGGTCTGGATCCGCTCGCCGATTTCCATGTAGTCGTTCGGCGTCTTGTCCCAGCCGGTTGCTGCGTTGAGCCAGTCAAAGGTGGGGGTTCTCGTAATCCCCATGAAGGTGCCGAACATGCACAGACCTGATGCGTTCACGACATTCATGTACTTGCTGCATGCAGCATTCTCCTGGGCCTTCTTTTTATCGGGCATATACCGGCTGTTCTTGGTATAGATCTGAAAGGGCAATTTCCTGGGTATGCCGTTGACCTTTTTCCAGAGCTGAAACATCTCATAGTATAGATATGCCCCTATGGTGTGGCGGCCGGGGGTCGGCTCCACGGAATATGCAACTGCAAACCCGGGATCCATTCTGCCATCGTGCATGGCAGGCTCCTGTCCTCCTGCATGGACCGCAAATTCTTGAGCCCCTTTACCGATCCTTTTGGCTGCCGCCTTGGATCCATCGGCCAGAATGTCTCCGATCCCTTCCCTGAGGATCATCTTTTCTATGAGCATTTTTACTGCTTCCGTGTTCCCCCAGGTGAGATCGATACCCCCCGTGTCTTCCTTGGTGATGGTGCCGTTCTCATAGCACTCCATGGCGAATGCCACCGTAGCACCTGCCGATATGGTATCCATGCCTGCCCTGTTCAGCCTCTCGTTGAGTTCGAACAGACTGTCTGTATCCTCATTCAGGCAGAACCCGCCAAGGGCAAGAACCGATTCATATTCAGGTTTGTGCGTCTCCATGTCCTTGCCGGGCATCGAGCAGATACCACCGCAACCAAGCGGGCATGAATAGCAGTGATACTTGTTCTTTTCATGAGAGTTGATGCGGTCGGGGTTTGCGGATCTGGATTTCTTCATGGGCCAGTCAACATTGCTGCCCTTCCAGTTCTTTATGGGAGAATCCCCCCACTCCACTGACATCTGGTTCAGGCCGCCGGTCCCCCACTGCCTCAGGATCATCTTATAGAACACCCCATCCATGGCCATGGCTGTAGGCAGTATCCTCAGCAAGGCTCCTGCCAGGCCCATGCCGATACCGGGCCCCAAGGGAAGCTGAAACTGCACCCACCGGTTGCAGATCCTGCTCAACCGGTGTACTTCTTCCCGGTTGTGTACCCCGATACGCTTTTTGCCGTCGAGAACGATAGCCTTGAGCTTCTTGGATCCCATCACGGCCCCGAGCCCCGAACGCGCGGCCAGCCTTCCTTTATCGTTGCTGATGCCGGAGATGAGTGAGAGTTTCTCACCTGCCGGACCTATGACTGCTACACTCGCATGGTTACCGTATTCATTTTTCAGGCTGTCTTCAGTATCGACGGTATCCTTGCCCCAGAGGTGCGAGGCATCCTTCAGCTCGGCATGACCGTTCTTCACATGGAGGAGCACTGGTTTTTTGCTGATCCCGGTGAAGAAGATCCCGTCATATCCACAGCGTTTGATGGCAGGGGAAAGGGTACCGCCGCAGTTCGCATCTCCCCAGCCGCCGGTGAGGGGAGATTTGCCCACCACCATCCAACGTCCTGAAAACAGGCTGCCGGTGCCTGTCAGAAGGCCGGAAACAAAACCCAGGATGTTGTCCGGACCCAGAGGATCGGCTCCTGCAGGTATCCTGTCGTAGAGCATATATGCCGCAAGACCTGTCCCGGAGAGGCACTTTTCGTATATCTCGTCGGGTACGGTCTCTTCATGGATGGTTCCGTTGCCCAGGTCGACCATCAATATTTTTCCCATGAATCCTCTGTCCATGCTCGTCACCTCTTCTGTTTCCGCCTGCTTCCCGCCACGATTGTTTTAAGAGCAGGCATCCTGCATGCCGCCTACACAGTAATTTATCCTTCCTACATAATACAAAGGCATCATTCATGCCAGTACGACCAAATATTGTAACATCTTGATATGTAGATAATTTCGGTGATAGTTCAGATCAGGCTGGTCTCTGGTAGTCATATAGTTTATGAAATTTTCAAATTTGTTTTGCATTTTTGCACAGTGCTGTGTTGATAACTATGCTGATTGGGAATGGGAGTTTCATCGTCAAGGGCACCCCTTACCGGGGTGTGTTTATGGGTCAGACATTATGTACCCTTGGTAATGGTTGTTTCATGGGCGAAGTCCTTTATATTATTATATCATAAAGGTATCATTGAATTAGAACGATAAAGGAGCTTTTAGTATGAAAGGTCTCGATGCTATTTTTTCTCCTCAATCCGTTGCCGTGGTTGGAGCCTCTTCAACCCCAGGAAAAGTCGGTCATGATATCTTTGCGAATATTCTTAAAGGAGGCTACAGAGGCACACTGTATCCGGTAAATCCCGTTGAATATTCAATCAGCAGCGTCAGGTCTTTCGCGACCATCAGCGACATACCGGATACCATCGATCTGGCTATCATAATCCTGCCGCCTAAGCTTGCTCTTCCTGCCGTAGTGCAGGCGATCAAAAAGGGGGTCGGGGGGATTGTAATCGTTAGTGCCGGGTTCCGCGAGGTAGGGGGAGAAGGGCGTGAGATTGAGGATAAAATCGTTGCTGCCTGCAAAGAGGCAGGCATTCGCCTTGTCGGCCCGAACTGCCTGGGGGTGATCAACCCGGTCAAGTCGGTAAGCCTGAATGCAAGCTTTTCCGTCCGCATGCCTCAGCCGGGTAATATCTCCTTCATATCCCAGAGCGGCGCGCTTTGCACGTCTGTTCTGGACTTCGCCGCAGACCGCGATTTCGGTTTCTCAAAGTTCATCTCCATCGGGAATAAAGCGGATGTGGACGAACTCGATATACTCCGCTACCTCCGTGACGATCTCGATACGGAAGTTATCATGATCTATCTGGAGGAGCTTCGCCGGGGCCCGGAATTCATTGAAGAGGTCAAGAACATAACCTCGGGAGATCGTCCGATACCCATACTGGCCATCAAATCCGGCCGGACAAGTGCCGGTGCAGCCGCTGCCGCATCTCACACAGGGTCGCTCGCAGGTTCGGAAGCAGTATATGATGCAATCTTCAAACAATCAGGAATCATCCGATGCGATACCGTTGACCAGCTCTTTGATTTTGCCAATGTATTCAGCTACAAAAAGATGAGCAGGCTTGGCAAGCAGGCAAGAAAGCTCCCCAGGGGGAACCGGGTGGCTATCGTGACAAACGCCGGCGGCCCGGGTATCCTTGCAACTGATGTGACCATATCATCTGGGTTGCAGCTTGCACGGTTCAGCGAGGAAACCCTCAAGGCCCTGGCCGGCCAGCTGCCCTCAGCAGCAAATATTAAAAATCCCGTGGATGTCATCGGAGATGCTGATTACAACCGATATGAAAACGCCCTGGCAATAGTGATTCACGACGAAAATGTCGACGGTGCCCTGGTCATCCTGACACCGCAATCCATGACCAATGCCCTGGGTACCGCGCAGGCAATCGTAAAAATCGCTCACACTTCAAACAAGCCCATTCTGTGCTGTTTCATGGGTGTTGGTGATGTTTCCGAAGGGGTTAATTTTTTTCATGAAAACGGATACCCGGTCTATCGGTTCCCGGAAAATGCCGCACAGGCCTTTGCCGTCCTCTACAAATATTCGCAATGGTTGCACCGCGAGCAACTCGCTCCCTTCAAGTTAAGCCATGACAAGGATCGGGCATCACTCATCATCAGGAAATGCCTCGAAGAAGGGAGAACGAAGCTCGGGGAACTTGATGGGAATGAACTGCTCAAATGCTATGGTATGCCTGTTCTGCCCGTTGGGCTGGCGAAAACATCCCAGGAAGCATCAGGCATAGCTGCCGAGGTGGGTTTCCCGGTAGTCATGAAGATTGTCTCGCCTCAAATCCTCCATAAATCAGATGCCGGAGGGGTAATAGTAGGGCTCAAGACCAAAGACGATGTAGAGGAGGCCTTCAAAAGGATCATTACCAATGCCGGAAAATTCGATCCAAAGGCCGAGGTACAAGGTGTACTTGTCGAGAAGATGGCACCACCGGGTGAAGAAGTCGTTCTCGGGGCGACCCGTTATCCCATCTTCGGGCCCCTCCTGATGTTCGGCATCGGGGGTATCTTTGTGGAGGTTTATAAGGATGTCGAGTTCCGGCTGGCACCGGTGAGCAGAGACGAGGCGCTGCACATGATTCAGAGTATCAAGGGTTACAAGATCCTGCAAGGGTTCAGGGGTAGACCGAAGGTTGATATCCAGGCCATGGAAAAAATACTGGTGAGCCTCTCTGATATGGTCATAAATCATCCTGAAATTATGGAAATGGATATCAATCCGCTTCTGGTCCACGAGGGGGATAAAGGAGCGACTGTCGCAGATTGCAGGATAATCCTCAAACCTATGAGTTGATCCGAGGTGGATCCTATGAATATAACAGATTAGGATATGATTCCAGGCTCAAGGAGATCTTAAGGATGCCGCGAAAACCATCATATGCCGAGCTGCTGAAGCGGATCAGAGATTTTGA
>DATKLV010000301.1:0-5535 GCA_035542255.1 Desulfomonilia bacterium
AAATCCGTCCGGCGTTATCCCTTCCAGTCTGGAGCCTGATAGATAGAACTGTGATGGGGCTTTACCTGTAGACCATACTACCCTCATCATAACATCGTTTCCTGTTTCATCAGGGGCGGTCTTTCTCAGATTCACATCCTCTTTGTATTCGATTGTTTTACGATGGGCGAAACCATGCTGAATAATTGACGAAGTGGGCCTTGGCAAGAGGTAGAAGAGGAGACATGCAGTAAGTATGATGCCCATTGTAATCCGTAACCAGTGCAGGCTCCCCTTAGCCCCGGATTGCCCGGGGCCGGAGAACGCTTCAGCATCAAGTGTATACAAAGTCATCGGTATAAGCAGGGCCATAAGTGAAACACCCGGAAGAAACAACGGACTTATGGTAAAGATCGTGGCCAGCAGGCATTGTGCGAAAGAGATTCCCACGATCTGATATATCTCCCTAGGCGTCTTTCTCATGACTAATCTGATGACGGCGATCGCAAGTATCATATCTCTTAAGGAGAGGACGACCGCAGAACTCCCCCGGGAAACGACAACGGGTGCCTCGATCACAAAGATCAAGACGATCATCGCAAGGGCGGTCTTCTGAGAGATCATCTCGTTTTCGTAGAACCATTTTCCTATTGCGGCATGCAGAGCTGCAAAGAAAATGAAGGCACTTAAGGGCAGGAGATCCGCAAGGCTCATGCACAGGATCCCTGCCAAAGAGGTAGCCAGCGTCAGGAGCTTAAGCCTCTCAGATGTAGATAATCTGTGCATCACTCGGGATAGCCTCAAGTTTGGGCTGTTGTATGTCTTCTGCTAAGGCGAGCCGTTCCAAGATTTTTATCTTATGAGCCCTTGAAAAGGCAATTCCACTTGAGTACCCGTTCAATGCGAGACCGAACGGACGACCTGCCCTGTGGAGTTCTGTAATTACATAGGTAGCCCAGGATAACTTGTTTTCTACTTCAGCACCCGGCGTCAGAATGACAAACCCGCTCATGCCGGATCCTCCCTCGAAAATCCTCGATACAAGTCCCTGGTGCTGTTTCTTCCAGACTACCGAAGAGAGAGGGTCGCCAGGCACATAGGGTCTCACATGGGAGATCGAATCCTTGGTCTTCCCACCGCCTGAATCACGTGCGCCGGATGTAAGCGAGGGCTGAATGAACAGGGGTTCCGGAAACACGATAATGTCCTGATCCGCATCGAAGGAAATGGATTTCTCGAATAGGCCGTAAGGGTAAGTGGTGGCTATTACAATAGTGCCCAGACGGGTTCTGCCTCTTTTGGGAAAGGTTATGTCGGCTTGCAAGAGCTCGGTTTGCTGGGGTTGGAGCCGTTCTATCCTGATCTGGGAAATGTCCTTCAACATGAGACGTTCGGAAAGGTTCCTCTGATTCCTCAGGAGATAGCCGATCTTGGCCGGTGTTCCGGCATAAATCTCCGCAGGTAGAACCCTGTCAAGCTCGAGATATCTCAGGTTATATTCCGACTCGATGCCGGATACGATCATGAAGGCCAATATCCCGGCAAGCATGAGATAGAGGAGGTTGTTCCCCGTAGACATGGAGATGACAATGATGCAGAAGAGGAAGATGAAGAATATCTTTCCTGATTTAGTGAGCCTGAACCCGCGAGGGGGTTTCATGTATTTAAAGAGGGATCTTAACCTCATCGAGGACCGCCTCAACAATACCGCTAGGTGAACCGTTTTTCGCTATAATCCTGTGCTCGAGCACATAGGGAGAGAGAATCCCCACGTCTCCGGGGGTGACGTAATCCCTGTCGCTGATGAATGCCCATGCCTGGGAGGCCCTCTTCAAGGCCAGGCCGCCTCGTGGAGAGACGCCAAGTTCTGCATTGGGGTGTGTCCTGGTGGCACGCACTATCTTGGTTATATAGGAGAGAATATCCGGATGGACCTTTACCCGGGAAGTGGATTCAATGAGAGTCAGGATATCCTGCTTGTCCATGATAGGGCTCAGCTTTAATGCATCTGCATGATCGATGTCTTTTCTCAAAATTTCAGTCTCCTCATCCAGGGGGGGGTACCCGACATTGGCCTTGATGAGGAAACGGTCAAGCTGGCTTTCCGGCAGAGGAAACGTCCCGACAATTTCGGCCGGATTCTGGGTCGCTATCACCATGAACGGCTCCGGCAATAGGTAGGTAATCCCATCAATGGTCACCTGGGATTCCTCCATGGCTTCAAGCAATGCCGACTGGGTTTTGGGGGATGTCCTGTTGATCTCGTCAGCGAGCACGATACTGGCGAATATCGGCCCCTTTACCATATCAAAGGTTGCAGTATTGGTCCTGAAGGTATGGAAGCCGGTAACATCAGACGGGAGCATATCATTCGTAAACTGGATGCGTTTGAAGCTCAAGTGGAGAAGTTGGGCCAATGAGATGGCAATTAGGGTCTTCCCGACACCCGGTACACCTTCCAAAAGTACATGGCCGCCGGACAACAATGCACAGAGAACGCACTTGAGCACCTCATCCTGACCGAGAAAGACCTGGTGCATCTTGTTGATGATTTCCTGAATATGGGCATGATTATTCATAGGGTGCTCAAAGACTCCGTGGGTCTGTATCGGCATCTAGCATAACTTTTTATGAATCGGAATATATTCTCTAGATGAAAAGTATTTCAGGTAAAAACCGTAAGGATTACAGATGATAATCAATGTGATATAGTATAGCCAAACTTTTCCAGACCATCTAAGTGCATACCGATGAACAGCACTGCCGTTGTTTTACCACTGCGTGAAACACATGGCTCAGCGTGCAGCCGACAAGTCGCTTACAGGGTATTATCTACTGCTCGTCGGGTATGTATTTCTTAATTTTATCGAGAAGCTCGCTGATCTCCTTCTGACGAGATTTCAGATAATCACGGTACTCAAATGACAACCGGGCGTGATGGATCTCGATCCGGGTGGAAACCTCTTCACGATTGAGGAGCATTTTCAGCAACGTTAACTCTTCCTTTGTGACATCCAGGGCAGCCATAATAACCTCCTTTATGTATTTAAATAAGTTAAGGATTATTATGGATGAGTCAAGACCCGGAGGCAGGTAATTTATGGGATTTTTATTCTGCGCCATCAAGGTGGACACACAGCACTAAAAGGTATGCTTCACTTTTTTAACAGAAAATACTAAAGAGAAGGGTGGAGGTAATAAATATCAGGGAAAAGCCATAATAACACAGAATGCCGGGAGATCCGGCAGATTAAGTTTTAGCCAATAATTTCCGATATTCTAACATGAAGGTAGCATAATGGCTGATATGCGCTACAGGCAGATCCTTGAAGATATGGAGGAAGGCTACTATGAAATCGATCTGGCCGGCACCTTCATCTTCGTAAATAAAATCGTCTGCAAGATCTCAGAATTACCCGAAAATGAAATTGTCGGGATGAACTACACGGAATACACAACAAAATCAACTGCAAAACGAATCTATAAGACATTCCACAAGGTTTTCCAGACCGGGATCCCCCAGAGGATAGAATATGAAATTATCCTGAAGGATAATTCAAGGAAGGTTATAGAGAACTCAATAAGCCTCCAGAGGGATGATAACCATAACATCGTGGGTTTCTGCGGGCTGGTAACCGATATAACCAAGAGAAAAAGGCTGGAAGAGCAGCTGCAGGAAAACAGAGAGCGTTTTGAAGCACTCTTTGAGAATGCGAACGAGCTCATCATCACAACCGATGAGTTCGGATACATCAAGCGATTGAATAAGAAGGTCGAAGAGATATCCGGGTATTCGAGAAATGAGCTCATAGGCAAGAGCATACTCGTTATTGCACATCCCGATGACCGACATATTTACATAAATTTCTGGCAGCAACTACTGGAAGGTCAGACTCCAAGACTTGAACTTAGGGCTGTCAGCAAAGACGGAAAATCTGCTTATCTGCTTGCCAGCGGGAGCGTGTTGCGCAAAGGCGGCAAAATAGTAGAAGTACAATATAATGCCCAGGAGATCACATCCCTAAAGAGGGCGCAGCAGACTATAGAAGACCTGAAAAATCTTCTGTCCAGTATCTTTGAGTCAAGTCCGAATGTGATCATCTGCCTGGACTGTACGGGAAAGGTCCAGATGGCGAATCCCATAACCGAGCGGATTTTTCACAAGCCGATATCATCCATCATCGGGAAGGGGCTGTCCGCTTTAAGCACCCAGATGGCCTCATTCCAGAAAATGATCCAGGAAGTTCAGAAAGAATGTATCCCCCAATTCATCCGTGAGGAGACCCTCTCCGACGATTTCGGAGGGGTTTTCGATGTGAGCATCTATCCCCTCATGAACCCATCGTTGGGAGGTGTCGTTTTTACTGCTGTAGATATCTCGGACAAGAAGCGCATGGAACTGCAGCTCATTCATGCACAGAAGATGGAGACCATAGGCGAGCTTGCAGGGGGTGTTGCTCATGACTTCAACAACATTCTGACGGGCATCACCGGTAACATTTCCATGCTGAAATACACCACTGATGATAAGAAGCGGCTCCATTACATCAATACCCTGGAGAATATCGCAGAGAGGGCACGGGATCTCATACAGCAGATGCTCGTATTCACGAAAAGACATGACGGCAAACCCGAGCATATATCAATTGGACAGGTGATTCGTGAGGTTGTAGATATGTCTACGAAGTCGATACCCAAGAATATCGGCATCATTTTCAATATATCGGAGAAGGATTACGCGGTATTCATAGACCACACCCACCTCACCCAGGTGCTTCTCAATCTGATTGTCAATGCAAAAGACGCCATCGGCGACGACCAGGAAGGACGTATCGCCATAACCACCAATTCACTCATTGTGGATAAAGAGTCAAAAAGGCAATACCTGCTCAACTCCATAGGCAAATATGTGCGGATAGATGTTGCAGACAACGGGTGCGGCATAAGGCATGAAATACTCCCTAAGATCTTTGACCCTTTTTTCAGCACCAAGCAGAAGGGGCCTAACAAGGGCACTGGACTCGGCCTGTCCATTGCCTATAACATAATCAAAAACTCGGGTGGAAGCATTCAGGTAAATTCCGTGGAAGGTAAAGGATCGACCTTCACAATTCTCCTCCCCATATCCAAGCAAAAAGACAAGGCCTTACGCTCCGATTTTAAGCCTGTTCAGAGTGCACCCAGACATAAGGCAAGGATTCTCATGGTAGATGATGAAGATATGCTCAGGGACATCGGCAAAGAGATGCTCAACCTGCTGGGCCATACCGTGGAGACTGCATCCAATGGATTTGAATGTATGGAGATCCTCAAGAATGACTCAAAGGGATTTGATCTCATCATCCTCGACATGATCATGCCCGGATTGGATGGGTATCATACTCTCATGGAAATGGAGAAGCTTCATATAGAGGCGAGAGTCGTCATCTCTTCCGGTTTCTCTTTTGAACATGAAAAGCAGGATTTCCTCTCAAATCGATTGATCGTCGCGAGACTGAACAAGCCGTTCAATCTGAACGAATTATCACAGGTGCTGGAGGAAGCGCTCTCCTGAGC
>DATKLV010000302.1:0-10518 GCA_035542255.1 Desulfomonilia bacterium
TCAGGTCATCGATGATGCCGCCCGTCTCATTCAGGAGAAAGGTGTAAAGTGCCTGGCCCTGCTTCATGTCGGCGATGTTTCTCGTGAGGAGATGATCGAGACAGGCCACGGAATTATCTCCCTTCACCTCGATCTCGCCCATGTGGCTCACATCGAACAGGCCTGCATGCCCTCTGGTGGCCAGGTGTTCTTCCTTGATGCCGGTGTACCATACGGGCATGTCCCACCCATGGAAATCCACCATCTTTGCCTTAAGCTTTTCATGTTCGTGGTGGAGCGGGGTCCTCATGGAAACCTCTTCATTCATCTCATCACTTAAGTCAGTGAACCTCTCCTCTTTAACATGCACGTGCAAGACGTGCAACAGGCGAGCGCACCCCTGAAAGAAGTTGGTCCACCCCGCTGTTAGGAATGCCTGGCGGCAAGGATGAACATGAGAATCCTGCCTGTAAGGTTCGCCCTTGGGTAAATTTGATTCAGCGCCATCACATGATCTTTAATGAATTGTTACAAAGGATCAGGGCATGGGCAGAACCGAGATCCTTCGTCGCTATCGCTCCTCAGGATGACGCACTATCTCTTCATGATTACCGTCATCCTCTCATCATGATTACGGTCATCCTGAACAAAGTGAAGGATCTCATTCTTGAATCTCTTTGATAAATTCTTTTGGGCAACAACCTGCTTTGCTTGGGGCCGAGATCAAAAGAAAAATTCTTGCTTCGCTCGAGATGACACGCTGACTTACAATAATTACTGTCATTCTGAACGAAGTGAAGAATCTCTGTTTGAATTTTTCTGATAAAAAGCCTTTGAGCAGCATCCCGATGTCCTTCGACAGGATTTAACTGTTATCGGGATACGTGGCTCAAGGCGGCGGTCAGGGTGTTGTCCAGGAGCATGGTGATGGTCATGGGCCCGACCCCGCCGGGCACGGGTGTAATGAAGGCCGCGCGCTCTTTTGCCTCATGAAACTGGACGTCTCCCCTGAGGCCGGCATCGGTGCGGTTCATGCCCACATCGATCACCACGGCCCCTTCCTTGATCCAATCACCTTTGATCATTTCCGCCCTGCCTATGGCCGCCACTATGACATCGGCTTCCCTGACCTTCCTGTCAAGGTTGATTGTGCGTGAATGGCATAGGGTGACGGTCGCATGTTCCATCATGAGCAGAAGGGCTACGGGTTTGCCCACAAGGTTGCTGCGGCCGATCACCACCGCGTCCTTTCCCCTGAGAGACACGCCGTATTCCTTAAGCATGCACATGATCCCCGACGGTGTGCAGGGGACAAGCGTAGGTGTGCCCGCCAGAAGCCTGCCCAGGTTGTAAGGGTGCAGTCCATCCGCATCTTTTCCCGGGTCGATGGCAAGCTGTATCTCTTGTGGATCAATATGAGGCGGAACCGGGAATTGCACCAGTATGCCGTCCACACCCGGGTCGGCATTGAGCTTCCTGATCAGGGACAGCAGCTCGCTTTGACTGGTTGATGCATCCAGGTGAAAGTCGTACGATAGGATGTTCGCGGTCTCGCACGCCTTCTTCTTGTTCCTTACATAGATGGCAGATGCCGGGTCATCTCCGACAAGCACAACTGCAAGGCCGGGAGGTCTGCCGTATTTCCTGGTAAACTCACCGGCCTCCAGGGCTATTTCCTGGCGTTTTTTCCTGGAGAGCTCGTTCCCGTCGATGATGATCGCCACTTTCTTGTCCTCCACGGATCGCTATCCCCTGTATACCCATTTGACAGGCAGCGGCCTGTAATTAATGGCATCAGTCTTGGGCAGCACCATTTCGGTGTCCAGTATGAGCCATGCATAATCGGGCCTTAAGATCCTAAGCTTGCCGTCGGCCGGAGGGACCCCCCATTCCGTGTGCTTGTAGGTCACGAAGAGCAGGATATCGAAGTTGTTCTCCGATTCACCCAGCACATATCCCTGACGGAAACCGGATTCCGTGATGCCGTTGTTCTCGATGACTGTTTGAGCGTGCTGCTTGTCCACCTGGACAATGGCATACCTGCAGGTGCCCCTTTCCGAGTAACTGGTGAGTATCTTGGTCTCTGCACTGGATACATAAACTGTGGCAAGATAGGGCACGTTCTTGAGGTACTGGGCTGCGATGAGGGCGGCCGACCGGCGTCCTCCCGTACCCTGGTGGTGGCACCCGTAGTATTCGAAGAGCTTCTGCTGGAGGATCTCCGCGTAGCGGTCACCCTTTTCGTAGAGGTTTTTGGAGATGTAGCGGAGTTCCCTTGCGAGGCTCTCGGCGGCGTCTGCAATGGGCCAGTCGATCTTTACATGGAAATGGGTCAGGCAGTAGCGGTTCTGCTTTTTGTACCGGTTGTCGCGCTGGATGAGGAGGCAGTAGTCGACGTCCAGGAGCTGCTCGATAAGTTCGAAGAACGAATCCCGCTCGAAGAATCGTGCCGTCGAATAGAAGGAGCGCTGCAGATTCATGTCGGGGACAAGCTCAAGGTTGTCCTTCTTTACTTTGTTGGAATCGGAGAAGCGTATGTATTTTTGGTGTACCTCATCGATGGTGTCTTCACAGAAGATGATGAAAAAGGGCTGCGCAATGAAAGAGTCCTTCATGAACTCTTTCTTCTTGGGCTTCAGATCGCTTGACTCGACGTAGGGGTAAGGCATTTCTTTCACGCGGCAGAGACGGTAAGGGGCTTCCAGTGCGAGGGAGATGAGCTTCTGCTCTATCTGGTCGCGAAGATAGACATAGAGGGACCGCCTGATTCTCTCCGTGTGGCCTAACTCGAACCGCGATTTTTTATCCATGAATTATCCAGTGCATGGGCAATAAACCCATTGTTGCCGCCATCGGCAAACAGAGGGGCTGCAAAACGGACAATTAAGGAACGATCGCTCCCATTCCCTGCTTCCTCACAGATGCTCCTCACATCCCCACAAAGGAGCCTTGCTCCCTGTGCTGCACGCTAAGAGGCTGAAGCGGTGCATAAGCCGGGTTCTGTATCCCGGTCCGCATTACTGCGGTCCGGGTGGTAATCATTCATCTAGGGTGACAGTTGCCTGCCGCCTCAAGCGACCTACCCAGGGGCGGAGCGGGCAGCCCTTAAAGCCCCTCTATTGGTCTTGCTCCGGGTGGGGTTTGCCAAGCTTCTCCGGTCACCCGGGGAACTGGTGAGCTCTTACCTCCCCGTTTCACCCTTACTGCCATCAAGGGCAGCGGTTTGTTTTCTGTGGCACTTTCCCTAGGGTCACCCCCGGTCGCCGTTGGCGACCACCCTTGCCCTGTGGAGCCCGGACTTTCCTCTCGCGTTCATGATGAACGCCAGCGATTACCTGCAGCCCTTCAACCTGATATAGAGATGTACAAAAGTTATGGTGTGAATTCAAGCGGGAAATGGAATACTTCATTTGTCTCTTTGCATTCTCCGATGTATAATACACAAAGTTTGACCGGGGAGGGGTGGACTCTGAGGAAAAAGGGCATGACAGACAGGCATGATTTCCTGAACCTGTACCGGCATGGATTCATCCGGGCAGCGGCATGCATCCCCGAGGTCAGGGTGGCCGACCCCCGTTTCAACTCGATTAAGACCATCGAACTTGCCCGAAAAGCCCATGAGATGCACTGTATTCTTGCAGTGTTTCCCGAGATGGGACTTTCAGGATATACCAATGAAGACCTGTTCTTTCAGGATGCCCTGCAGAAGAGTGTCCTGTCAGCGCTGGATGATGTCAGGAAGGCCACCTCCGTGCTGGACATGGTCATCATCGTCGGTGCACCCCTGAAGGTGGTCGATACCCTGTTTAACTGCGCCGTTGTGATGCATGCTGGCAGTATCCTCGGTGTGGCTGTGAAGAGCTTCCTTCCGAACTATCGCGAGTTCTATGAGCTGCGCCAGTTCAGGCCTGCCGCGGATCTGCCAATGGATGAAATCGAGCTGTGCGGGCGGAAGGGCATACCCATTGGTGCAGATGTGATCTTCGAGGCTGAAGGTATCCCGGGCTTCAGACTTTTTGTGGAGATCTGTGAAGATCTCTGGACGCCCATCCCACCTTCCAGCCGTGCTGCGTTGGGAGGGGCCACCATCTTGGCCAATCTCTCGGCATCCAACATTACGACAGGCAAGGATGAGTATCGCCGGGACCTTGCCTCCAACCAGTCCGCCCGGTGCATATCCGCATATATCTATACCGCTGCCGGTCCGGGTGAATCGACGACAGACCTCGCCTGGGACGGGCATGCCATCATCTGTGAAAACGGCACGCTCCTGGCGGAGTCGGAGCGGTTTTCATGGGACCCGCAGATCATCACGGCGGACATCGATCTCGACCGTCTGATGAAGGACCGCATGATCATAACCAGCTTCACCGGCTCTCCCGAGCCCGCGGGCAGCACAAAGACCTTCAGGCGGGTGAAGTTCACGCTGACCAGGCCCACAGGCATGATCATGCCTCTTAGGGAGATCCAGAGGTTCCCCTATGTCCCGACAGACCCGACATTAAGAGAGAAGCGCTGCTATGAGGCCTACAACATACAGGTCCAGGGGCTGGCAAAGAGGATGAAGTCTACCGGCATAGAGAATCTTGTCATCGGTGTCTCGGGCGGGCTCGACTCGACCCATGCGCTCATCGTTTGCGCCCGAACCATGGACATGCTGAAGCTCCCACGCAGGAACATCAAGGCCTACACCATGCCGGGCTTTGCCACCTCGGAAAAGACCTATGCCAATTCAAAAGCCCTCATGAAGGCCTTGGGTGTGGAAGCGTCCGAAATCGATATCCGGCCGAGCTGTACGAGGATGATGCAGGACATCGGGCACCCTTATGGGAAGGGTAAAGAGATCTATGATGTGACCTTTGAAAACGTCCAGGCCGGCCAGAGGACCTCCATTCTCTTCCGGATCGCCAATATGAAAGGGGGCCTGGTGGTGGGCACCGGAGACCTGAGCGAGCTTGCTTTGGGCTGGTGCACCTACGGGGTGGGGGACCACATGTCCCACTACAGCGTGAACGCGAGCGTACCCAAGACGTTCATACAGTATATCATCCGCTGGGTGGCCTCAGAGAATATCCTGGGGAGGAAGGCATCGCTCTGCCTAGAGGACATCCTCCGGACCGAGATCAGCCCCGAGCTCATCCCAGGTACGGTGAACGGACAGCCGGCCCAGAGCACTGAGGCCGTGGTCGGACCTTACGAGTTGCAGGACTTCAACACGTTTTACACCTCACGATATGGTTTTCTGCCTTCAAAGGTTGCCTTCCTGGCATATTGCGCCTGGCACGATGCGTCAAAAGGCGTATGGCCGGACATCCCGCCGGACAAGAGGCACCAGTATACGCTCTCGGAGATCAAACACTGGCTGGAGGTTTTTATCCACCGCTTCTTCAGGTTAAGCCAGTACAAGAGATCATGCATCCCCAATGCCCCCAAGGTCGGCTCAGGGGGCTCCCTTTCACCCAGAGGGGACTACCGGGCCCCCAGCGACAGCGAGGAAGCACCCTGGATTCAGGATTTGCATACCATACCGGATGGACTTTGAATGACAGGAGAGCCCATGAACAAAAAGGAGAGAAAGGAACAGGGCCAACCTGTGGGTAACCTGCTCAAACAGGCTGATGCCCTGAAGGCCTATTTCAAAGAGAATGGTGACGAGCCATTCGAACAGCTCGTTGTTTTTCTGGATACCCTGAAAGAGGCCATCGTGTCCCTGACGAATGCCGACCTGGTCCGTGCCGCCGAGCTCATGAAGGAGCTCAAGACCATCACCTCAATGGAGCTCTTCCGGGGCATCGGAGAGATAACCAGGGACTTCCATGAATCCATAAAGGAGATACAACAATTCCTGGAACCCATCCTCATGAACCTGACCGAGGAAGACATACAGGGCCTCTCGAGCAAACTTACGCATGTGTCGACCCTGGTCAAGGATACCTCCGAGAAGACCCTTGACCTGCTCTTTACCAGGCAGGAGAAGGCTGTAGCCGACAATACCGTTTACGATGCCATCGCCAGACTGGTCATGGCGGACGACAAGAAAGAGGCCTTGAAAAAGATTAAATACCTGAAGGATCACAATAAGGAACTCGTCAATGAACTCATGAGGATCAGCGAACTCCAGATCCATGCCGACCTAGTGGACCAGATCGTCAAGAAGATCAGCAGGGTGGTTGAAAACATGGAGATGAGGCTTGTGGACCTCATAAGGCGATATACCCGCTCCGGCATCTCTAAGCTTAAGGCTTCCCGGGATAAAGGCTCCAAGGTCCGCGGACCGGCCATCCCCGGCCAGGACAAGGGTGCGGCTTCATCTCAGGACGATGTGGACAGTCTGTTAATGTCACTGGGTCTGTGAGGTCGAAAGCCGGTTCGCCTTATGAGGCCTTCCTTCCTCGCGCGACTTGTGAACGGCCCCCTATTCGATCCGGCGGTTTTTGTCCGGTTTCTCAACCGCAAGACAGCATTCCTCTTCGATTGCGGACGTATCGAGAACCTATCCAACCGTGAGATCCTCTCGGTCGGATCCCTGTTCATAAGCCATCTTCATATGGACCACTTCGTCGGTTTCGACCATATCTTAAGGGTTATACTCCATAGAGAGATGCCGCTTTACATCTACGGCCCTGAAGGTACCGTCGACAAGGTGATCTCCAGGCTGGGCTCCTATACCTGGAACCTCACCGGAGGCTACCCCCTGGAAATAGTGATCCATGACGTCATGGAAAAAGAGATCGTAACCTGTTCAGCCCGCGTCGATGACGGTTTCGCCCGTAGAGTCCCGACAACCCTGCCGCGTCAGGGAGCGACGATTGCAAAAGGACCTTTCTACGGTGTTGATGCATTTGTACTCGACCACAATGTCCCCTGCCTGGGTTTTGTACTTAAGGAGGCTTTCCACATAAACATCAATGCGCAAAGGGTTGCAGATCTGGGATATACCACTGGTCCATGGATCGGCCTTCTCAAGGAGAGGATCTTCGCCGGCAGCATGGATGCCCTCATTGATGTTTCGACCAATTCAGGAACCAGGCTGATCAGGGTCGGTGAACTGTCCGATGAACTGGTGATCACGTCTCCTGGGCAGAAGATGGCCTATATAACCGATATCCGCGCCTCCAAGAGCAATCTGAAAATCATTATGGCATTTGCGGATGCCGCAGACATCCTTTTCATCGAAACTTACTACCTTGAAGAGCGCTGGGATGAGGCCCGAAGAAAGGCACACTTGACCGCCGGGGAGGCAGGCATGGTTGCCGGGCGGATAGGAGCGAAAAAGGTTGTACCCATGCATATCTCACCCAGATATCATAACCGTATCCATGATATCATGCGCGAATTGGAAGCGGCTCGGACTTCGGCTTGATGGAATAGAGAGAAGGGCTTGATCTCGGCGTGATCATTAAGGTAAAAGATTCCGGAGGAATAAAAAGCCGTGAAGCTGATAGAGACTCCCCTTAAAGGGGCATACATCGTGGAGCAGACCCTGTACAGCGACCTGAGGGGGTTTTTCCTCGAGATCTTCAGCGCCAAGTCCTTTGATGAGAAAGGCATGCACATGGATTTCGTCCAGGATAACTGCTCCTATTCGAAAGATAAGGGCGTCATCAGAGGGCTTCACTTCCAGAACCCACCCCATGCCCAGGCAAAACTCATCTGGGTGCTCACCGGCTCGATATATGATGTTATTGTTGACCTTCGAGAAGACTCGCCGACCTTTCTCAAGTGGGAAGCTTTTATGATCTCCTCCCTGGAGGCGCGTATGCTCTTCATACTCAGGGGGTTTGCACACGGCTTCTGCACCCTGGAGCCGGACACCCGGGTATTCTACAAGGTGGATGCACCCTATGCGCCCAAGTCGGAGAGCGGGCTGCGCTGGGACGATCCGGATCTGTCCATACCCTGGCCCACGGATTCTCCCATTCTCTCCGACAAGGACAAGATATTGCCGACGCTCAGGGATTTGGGTTTAAAGCGATGAGCCGTTCAAATTTGAGGCCTTAAGGATTGTGTTTCAGGAAATGTCCCAGGAGTTTGATCCTGAATTCTTCAAAGTCTTTATAAAACTGCTTGGGCCGGAGGCATGATCGATGGACAAGTGGATAGTGGTGAGTGAAGAGTGGTGAGTTGAAGGTAGTAAAGAGGTCTCTTCCATAAACTATCCACTCACCACTAAATCTTCAAGATATCAATATATTTGACGATCAGTAACCACATGGAGAGTTTCAGGGAAATTCCTCTATCCATCGTTCATGCAGGTCATGTTTATGATTTCGACATCTACCTGAGGCTGCAGGACATGCATCGTCTTTTCGCCGCCAAAGGGGTGCCGTTGACCAGGGTGCACTTGAGCATGATGAGCAGGAGGGAGAGGCAGTTTTTTGTTCGGGAAGAGGAATGGGAGGCGGTCAGGAGCTCACTTGATAAAAACAGGCGGTACATCCTTACTGATCCGAGGCTGGATGCGAGACAGAAGGCCGATTTCATGTACACCATGGCCATGCAGTCCATCAATGATGCATACCACGGCATTATACCGCGGAGTATTATTGAGGTGCAGAAGGATGCAGACGAGCAGGTGAAGCTCATCCTCTCCGATGAAGAAGTACTCGGATATCTGAGATCCATGAACACATCCGATCACTTGATGTACGAGCACTCGCTTCGTGTCGGCATATATGCAACAGCGCTCCTCCTGAAGCTCATTGGCGGCAGGCTCTCACAGGCTCAGATCAGAAGGATCTGCACGGGATTTTTCCTGCATGATATCGGGATGGCGCGGGTGCCCGTGAAGATCCTGAAAAAGCCCGGCCACCTTGACGACTTCGAATGGAGACTTGTCCGGATGCATCCCATTTGGGGCCAGAGAAGGATCATTACCACAGGTGCACTGAGCATTGAGGCTATCAATATAATCCTGTCACATCATGAGCACCTCGATGGTAGTGGCTACCCCCATAGAATAAAGCGTAATGACATCCCGCTGTATGCCAGGATCTGCACCATTGCAGATGCATTTGAAGCCTTGACCGCAGAGAGACCTTACCGAAAGCCCATGCCTCCGTTCGGAGCACTCAAGACCATGTACCGCGACCTGTTCCATGAATTCGATCCGGAGCTCTTTACTGCATTTGTTAAGCTGCTCGGTCCGGGATCGTGAAGTTTGCCGACACTCGTCAGGATAAGAGATAACGCAAGGTTGTTGCCGGTTCCTTGCCGATTATGCGGGCATCATGGAACAGGTTGGCGATAACAGGATGAAGCAACAGGCATAGAAAGGGCCGGGAGCTTTTTGAGATGAGTTTACAAGAGGCCTGAGTAGGGCTTGTCTCTGCCTTTTTCCTTAGTAAAGCCTGGCCGGTTCTTGCATGAACTTAATTACTCCATTGACTAATTCCGTATAGAAGAACCCTGCCAGGATAATAAAGAAAACGTCATAGGGAACTCTGAAGCGCGGGTCACCGTAATAGATCATGGATGTCAGTATAATGACTGCGATGGGGAAGATTACCAAAATACCGTAACCTTGAGCAAGCGTTCTGAACCTGGAACACGCAAAGCATACTGAAGGGATAATGATAAGGAAGGTGAACAAGACGTTGCTGATCTCTATCAATGTCGGGAAAGGCTTTTTGATCGCGGACGAGGGCCAGATAGTCGTCGAGATAAACAGATCATATACATGTTCCAATGAATACAGAAGGGTTTTGGGTATATCTTTTCTGGCTATGTCCATACCTTTTTTGTAGAAGAAATCCGCATCATACGGGCCGGTATTGAATTTGTCGTTGTAGGAATAGTTTTTCTGAACAGCGACCGGGGATGCAAAAAAATAGCGTGTCCCACGTTCTCTGTCTTCGAAATATACATCCTTGACATGGGATCGTCCCATGAAGAAATTAAGACCGCCATTGGTCGAGATAACCCCGTGCTCACCGGTGAGGATGAAGATTCTCATGGAGAGGAAGATGAAGAATGGGAGAAATCCAAGTGCATAGAAAATCAGGTTCCAGTGGAACCTATATTCCATTACCTTGAGAAGCCACCATATCCCGAACAGAGGGATAACCAAAAGGATCGATGACTTGACTGCGCCGGCTATAATAATAGATTGACCTGCCAGCAATGAATACAGCCAGCGGTGTCCGGAAGTTTCCATGACGCTCTTCAGAAAACAGTAAAACATCAGTGCAAGCATGAAGGTAAAGAGCGTTTCGGACAGGAAGTACCCGGTGAAATCAATAAAGATGTAATCGAGACTGGAGATCGCCAGGCTCAGGTAACCCGCCCGCTGCCCGAAAAGGTCTTTCGTTATCAGATAGATGAGCAAACAGGTCGTGGTGCTTATGCACACATTGAATAACTTGATCCAGAAGAAAGGATTGGGCAGCTTGAAAAAGATCGAGTATATGAAATGTGTTGCTGGAGGATAGAGTGAGTCATAGATGTTCTCCTTCTCTCCGGAAGCATATTTAACCGATCTTTCATAATATCCCTGCATGTCGCTGTAGAGATAACGCTCCGGGGGATGTGCGACGAAGA
>DATKLV010000303.1:0-16158 GCA_035542255.1 Desulfomonilia bacterium
AATTCCTGGACAAGATCGTCTCACGGGTTCCACCCGGTGCCAACAATGTCATCTTCACCCCATGGCTGTACGGAGAACGTACGCCAGTGGAAGACTGCCATATCAGATCATCTTTCTTCAACCTGTCGCTACAGAATACCAGGGAAGACATCGCACGGGCCGTATTCGAAGGCGTGGCGTTCAACCAGAAATGGCTGCTGGACCCGGTGGAGAATTTCATGGGGAGGCGTTTCACCCACCTCAACTTCATCGGCGGCGGGGCCAATTCAGATGTCTGGTCACAGATCCTGGCCGATGTCCTCGACCGGCCTATACGGCAGGTAAAGGACCCCATCTATGCAAATGCCCGCGGAGCGGCCTTTCTTGCCGCCATTGCATTGAAATATATCACAGTGGAGGAGATCCCGGATCGCATACGGATCAAGGCGGAATACAGGCCCAATCCGGATAATACGAAGATCTACATAGAGATATTCAATGAGTTCCTGAATCTGTACAAGCTCCATAAAAAGATCTGTTCGCGCATGAACAAGAAAGCACCCAACACGTGCACCCTGCCGACTAAGGTGCAATGAGGACAGGAGGACGGAGTCCCATGGAATACCAGGAGATCATTGCACGGAGAAACGAGATCTTGGCGAAACCGGCTCGCCCCATCCCCGAAGACAAGCTGGCTGCTGAACGCAGGCTCTACACCGAGCGGAACAAGCGGTCCATCGAGATCTTCGAAAAGGCCAAAGGGATGATTCCCGGGGGTGTCGAGCACAACCTGAGCCAGAATAAACCATTCCCCTTGGCCATGGACAGGGCAAAAGGATATCGGGTGTGGGATGTGGACGGAAATGTCTACGTAGACTACCTCATGTCCGGTGCGCCCATCATCCTGGGGCACGGTTTCGAGCCGCTGGACGAGAAGATTATCCAGATCATCCGGGAGAAGGGTCCAGCCACGGGCCTCACCTCCGAATTCGAGCTCCTTGCAGCCGAGGAGATCATAAAGCACATGCCCGGTGTAGAGATGGTCCGTTTTCTACAGTCAGGCACCGAGGCCGACATGGCGGCCATCCGCATAGCCAGAGCTTTCACGGGTAAACTCAAGATCATCAAGATCGGCGGAAGCTATCATGGGTGGTCCGATCAGATGGTATACTCGCTGCATATTCCCAGAACCGGTTCCCTCAACTCCCGGGGTATCCCGAACGAAAGCTATGCCCACCTGATCGATGTGCCACCCAACGATTTCGAGGCCCTTGAAAAGGCCTTTGAAGACAACAAGGATAAGGGCGGGGTTGCCGGCATCATGGTGGAGCCCATAGGCGGGGAATCGGGAGCCCACCCGGTCCATCCGGACTGGAACCGCCGCATCCGCGAGCTGTGCGATCAGTACGGATCGCTCCTTATCTATGACGAGGTGGTGACCGGTTTCAGGCTGGATATGGGCGGAGCGCAGAAGTTCTTCGGCATCATGCCCGACCTGACGGTCCTGGGAAAAATCATCGCACACGGTTACCCATCCGCAGGTGCGGTAGCTGGCCGGAAGGACGTGATGGGTGTATGTCACGGCGGGCTGGGCGAGAAGATCTACATCGGAGGCACCCTGGCGGCCAACCCCATCTCCACGGCCGCCTGCTACCATGCGTTGAAGCTCATGGTCGAATACGATGCGGTCAAGAAGGCAACCGACTATGCGAACAGGCTCACCAAGGCCATGAATGATCTGTTCGCGAAGAGGCCCGACCTGGGGTTCTTTGTCTATAATTTCGGCCCGATCATGCACTATGTGACAACCGCGTTCTTCTCAATGGACCTGTCCGCTCAGGACGCATTCATACAAATCCTTACCCGCAAACAGATCGCGGACGACTACCAGGTGGTCACCATGGCGCACGGGCTATGCACCCTGGCCGGTACCCGCATGTATACCTGCATGCAGCACGACGAGGCGGCGCTCGAGAAGACTCTGGAGATCTGGGATTATCTCTTGTCCCTGGTGCCCAGGGCTTGACTTTATCGATGGACATGCCCTTCTGCCATCTCCTAAGCCGGAGAAGAGGACAAGGGGGGGCAGGATAAATAATATTCTCAAGGAGGAAAAACCATGATGGATGCCTTTGCAGACAAGCCAATAGCACTGCCTGAGGGCATTGATATGGAGAATCATGTGGTAGCCACCTACTGGATTCGGGCCGATAAGAATATGGACATGGCACTCATGGGCCAGATACTGGCCATCGAGCAGACCACAGGGACCTGGGTTCCTGTGCCCGGCGAAACTCCGGAGGTCCGATGCAAGCATGTCGCCAAGGTGATCGGCGTCTTTGAATCGCCTTTCTATGAGTACGGCCTGCCTGACGATATCAAGTATCGGGAGTATATCATTCAGATCGCCTTCCCTTCTGCCAATGTGGAAGACCAACTGCCCATGCTGCTGACCTCCACCATCGGTAACATATCGCTGGTGCCGAATTTCAAGCTCCTGGATCTCAGGATGCCCAAGACCACTCTGGATCAGTACCAGGGCCCGTCCTTCGGCATCGACGGCTGGTATAAGGCGTTGGGCATCAAGAAAGATAGGCCGCTCCTGAACAACATGATCAAGCCGTGCAGTGGCTATCCGCTTGAGGTCGGAGTAAGGCTTTTCAAGGATGTGGCTATGGGCGGTTGTGACGTGATCAAGGATGATGAGCTCATAGCCAACATGCGCTACAACGACGCGGTCGAACGGGTCAAACATTACATGGCAATCGAGAAGCAGGTGTATGAGGAGACAGGAGAACACACGTTGTATACCGTGAATGTGACGGATCGGCTGCCACGCATGTTCGACCTGGCCAAACGCTGCATCGATGCGGGTGCGAACGCCATGATGGTGAACTATCTGGCGGTCGGGCCCGAAGCCATGCGCGGTCTGGCCGAGGACCCGGCCATCAACGTGCCCATCCTGGCCCATATGGACCTGGCGGGCGCATACTTCATGTCTCCCTATCAGGGCATCTCCTCGCCCATCATCTTCGGAAAGATCCCCAGGTTATGCGGTGCGGACGGGATCGTACTGCCCTTCTCCCAGGGAGGCAAGGGGATCTACATGCACGACCGCTTCATGGCTACCTGCCGCAACCTGACCTACCCCTTCGGCAACCTGAAGCAGACCCTGCCGATGCCGTCCGGCGGTATAACACCTGCAAATGTGCCGGATATTATCAATTCGCTCGGCAGTGACATCATGATAGGCTCGGGCGGCGGCATCCATGCCCATCCCATGGGGCCGACAGCGGGCACGAAGGCCTTCCGCCAGGCCATAGACGCAGTGCTCAAGGGAATTCCCATCAACCAGTACGGAGAGGAGCATGAAGAGCTCGGCGTAGCGCTGGGTACCTGGAAGAAGAAGACCGAGTTCAAGATCTAGAGCAGAGGAAATGCTGCCTGCGAGCCGTGCCTGTCTCCTGCCGGGGACCCGCCCGGCTCTTTTATCGTTTCTCTCTCCCGTCGACAGATATTTTTCGGCATCCGAATATACCAAGCAAGCGGCTTCTTGACATTGATTTTTACGGTTTTAATTATACACTATGGAGGTGGAGGTGCTGAACTGACTGACCGAAGGTCTTATTATTTTGGCCTGATTTCTCATATTTTTTGGCCTGAATGGCTCTATTCATTCTTGACCAATCGTGTATCATTCATAAGGCATGGTTTTGATTTCATGATGTTATGGGGCTCACACTGTAATGCCCATTACGGTAAAGAAACACTGCGGTCATACAACCAGGAACGTGAAAAGCACTAATCCTGAGTTTGAAGGGGGAGATGTATGAAAAGGCAAGGAGGAAAAGGTACCGAGATAACATCCGAGTATTTTCAAGGAATGAACCCCGGCCGTAAGACAAAGGCCATATCTATCGTATGCACTGGGATATTCATCACGCTCATGCTCATCCTGCCCCTGATGTATCCCGCACATGCCAGCGAAGGCGGCGCAAGCAGCTTCACTCCCGGAGCCCAGGGCGATTTCGGGATGTGTTACTATCCCCAGGGGCTGTACTTCAGGGATAACATCGTCTATACCGATGGGTCCCTCAACAAATATCCGGTCCAGCCGGGGGTCAATGCCAAGCTGGAGTCGAGAGTATGGTTCGATCTTCTCCAGGTCTTGTATTCCTCAAATCTCAATATCCTCGGGGGGCGTTACTTTGCGAACATCAACATCCCTGTAGGCATCGATGTGGATCTTATCGCCAAAGCCCGCATCCCGCAGGAGGACGGCTCGATCGCTACATTGAGGAGTGAGGAGGGTGTTACGGGTCTTGGGGACATACAGGTGGTACCGCTCGGGATCATATGGGACGTCAATGACCTGCATTTACTGTTGGCCCAGAACTTTGTGCTAACCACAGGCAGGTTCGATCCCGGCAAGTTGAACAACATGGGCAGAAACTACTTCTCCTATGATGAGGTCTTCGGTTTTACCTGGCTAGATCAGATGGGGGGGCATGAAGTGTCATTCATGGCCGGATATATGATTAACACCAAGAACCAGGCAACCGAATATACAACAGGCGATGAGTTCCATGTCGATTATACCCTTGCCCAGTACCTCTCCAAACAGCTGGGTTTCGGGATCGTGGGCTACTATTACAAGCAGATGACGGATGATAAAAGCAAGAACCTCGATGCCATCAATGCCTTCGACAAGACTGATCAGGCGAAGTTCTTGGGTCTCTCCGCACCCGGTGGGTACAAGAGCAAGGGCGCGTCAGTCGGTCCGGCCGTGCTGTTCACACCGAACATCGGGGGCAAGGACGTGAACCTCATAGTTAAATGGCTCCACGAATTCTCTATGACGAACCGCCTCGAGGGCGAGTGGGTCTGGATATCGGCCGTGGTGAAGTTTTAGAAGTAATCTGTACCCTCTGAATACTGCAAAGGTATGGGCCGGGCATATCCATAAGCCTGGCTCATTCGGACAATTCATGAACCATGATCCTGGCATGGCTGATCCACCTCCACGGGAAGAGAGCTTGTTCGTTTGTAGGTATATTGGATAATTCCGGAGGCACTCCATGGAACAGAACACCCAAACGTCAATATCCTCCTACCGCTGGGTAGTGCTTGTAGTGTTCATGGTCAATGTGGCCATAACCCAGATCTTGTGGCTGACCTACGCGCCCATATCAAGAGACGTTGCAGCCGTGTATACCCGGGGCAATGTAGACTACATAGATTTCTTGTCCCTTCTGTTCATGGTGGTAATGATCCCTCTGACTATACCGTCTGCATGGTGCATCGATAGGTTCGGCCTGAAATGGGGTTCAGGGATCGGGGTAATCTTTCTCGATCTATGCGGATTCCTGAGAATATTCTCGCCTGATTACACCTGGCTCTTTATTTTTACCATAGGATGTTCCATCGGCCAGCCTTTTCTCCTGAATTCAATCACCAAGGTGGCGTCGAACTGGTTCCCGGAAAAGGAAGAGGTCCTGGCATCCGGCCTGCTGACCATGTCCCTGTTCGTCGGACTGGTAATAGCCATGTTCGCTCCCGATTTGATCATATCCAGCTACCGGAGTACCGGCTCATTAAAGCAGGGAATAGGCGTCATCCATACCCTGTATGGCATTGCCTCTCTTGCCGGCATGATACTGTTTTTCGCCTTTGTCAGTGACAAACCGAAGATTCCTCCCAACCCCATCGCTGCGGAGAAGAAGGTTTCCATGACCATAGGGCTCAAATCCATCTTCAGAAACAGGGATTTTCTCCTGCTGCTGGGGAGTTTCTTCATCGGCCTCGGTGCATTCAACGCCATTATGACAAAGATCGATTTCCTCTTTAAAGACCGGGCTATGGGTATCGATTCTGCACTTGTTCCTGGTATTATGGGCGGTCTCCTCGTGGTTGGAGGAATATTCGGCGCAGTCATCCTCTCGGCCCTATCGGATAAGTTCCATAGGAGAAAGATCTTTCTCGTACTTGCAATCGGTTTGTCCATTCCGTTGACCCTGCTGCTTCAGTATTCATCAAACGTATGGATAATAGGCACAAGCAGCTTTATATTCGGCTTTTTCCTCGTCTCGGCAATGCCTATCGGGCTGATGTATGCTGTTGATAAGACCCATCCGGTTCCGGAAGCAACATCCAACGGCATATTGATGCTGAGCGGCCAGATCACCGGCATCATCTTCGTGATTTTCTTCAATATGACCATGCTTTCTTCACTCTTTGGCGTAGCATTGGTTTTCAGCCTCCTCATGACGGAGATTGACCGGAAGAAGGTCCCTAACGTAACTGATTATATACAAAGGAGATCATCAGTATCCCATGGTTAAATATGACAATCAGAGAAAAAATGTGCTCAATGCAAGCCTATGGCTATTGGAACACGGTTATTTCGGGTCGCAGAGAGGCACTGGAGGCAACGTTTCGGTGAGAATCGATGATAAGCATGCCTTTGCCATCACCCCGACATCAGCGAAATACCAAGAACTTTCCGTTGATGATATCTGCGTTGTCAGCTTTGATCTTTCAGTTATAGAAGGTAAAGAAAATCTCAAACCTTCCGTGGAATCGGGAATGCACGGCATCATCTATCGGATGCGCCCCGATGTTAATGCCGTTGTCCACACTCACCAGCTCTTCGGAAGTGTCTTTGCCCTTATCAATGAACCTATCCCTCCCCTGTTCGATGAAACCTCCTTCTCCTTAGGCCATACGATAGAAGTCGTCCCCTATGCTTTATCCGGCAGTGAGGAACTTGTGAAGAATGTCGAGGGCAGGCTTTCCAACAATGCCAATGCATACATCATCCAGAACCACGGTATCCTGGCCCTCGGCAAAAACCTCGACAAGGCGCTCCTCAATGTTGAGCTTTTAGAAAAGGCGGCACAGACTTATTGCTTAGCCCTATCTACCGGCAAGGTAATCCATACTCTTCCGGAGTCGGTAAGAGATATGGTTTTCGCTCTGAGGAATCAGGAGGTTGAAGACGCAAGGGAAAAAATGAATAAGAAAGAACAACCGTGATACCATATCCGTAAGTCATTAAGATCAACAGATTCAAGGGCATCATCAATATCAAGATATCAAGGCATTTACATTTTCTCAGTCTTCCTGTAGACAATGCATTCTGTCAGACGTCTAATAATGCAAATGCATTTTTAAAAAAGCAGGAGTGAGGTCATGAAATTCCACTGCGGCATTCTGGGGAGCGGATTTTTTACTGCAACAAATGCATTCCTGTTATTGGGTATGGTTGTCATCCTTTCGGGATGCAGCAGCGGAGGAGGGTCAACACCACAATTCATCATATCCGGAACGGTAAGCGGAGATATCCGGCAAGGTATAACCATAACACTATCCGGTTCAGGCTCTCAGACCACTGAGACCGATGCCGATGGAAACTATACCTTTGCCGGCATCACAAACGGAACATACGGAATCACGCCGGCGTATAACGGATACCTATTCAATTCCACCAGCCGGATTATAAGAATCAGCGGGGCAAACGCAACTGCCGTGGATTTTACATCCCTGATAAGCACAACCGGTCCCCATAACATATCCGGGACGGTGACTGCGGACAACGGTGCTGCACTATATCGTGTAACCATGACGTTGAGCGGGACAAGCTCTGGAACAGTATTGACTGATGCGAACGGCGACTACGCCTTTGATGGACTTGCCGATGGGAACTATACCGTTACCCCAAGCCTGTCGGGCTATATCTTAAATCCGATCAACAAAATCTTATACGTGTCCGGTTCGGATGCCACCGGGATAAACTTCACTGCTGATAAGAATCCGACTCCGACCTACAATCTATCCGGTACCGTTACCCAGTCAGGAACAGGGTTACCGGGTGTTACTATAACGCTAGTAGGGACCAGCCCAGCAACCGTGTTCACGGATGAAGGTGGCAGGTACACATTCCCCGGACTTCAGGCAGGAACCTACTCTATACATATCAATAAATCAGGATACACCTTCAGTCCGGAGAGCAGGTCACTGACCGTAAGGAGTGCGGACATACTCGGCGCCAACTTCACAGCCGACCAGGGATTGTACAGTATCTCGGGGAGGATTATCGGTGCAGGTGCAGGGGTAACGGTCACGCTGGGCGGTAACGCTTCGGCAAGCACCTCAACCGATGCAACTGGCAACTACAGCTTCACAGGCCTGGCAAACGGGTCATACAACGTCACTCCCTCGCTAACAGGCTATGTTTTTACACCGACAATCCTTGTGGTCGGAATCAGCAATGCAAATGCAGCCGGCATCAATTTCATATCGTCACGGCAGTAACAGCAAATACTTGAACAACATATTCGCTGCAGGATATTAAAGATGATGAATCAAATGGATTTCCAGGTAAACTTATTCTGGACTTTAAATTGTTAAGATTTTAATAACATTTTGACTCTGCCAAGAATTTAAATGCTCTACCGTATAAAATGACCGATAAGAGATAGAGCAGGTATACAAAACTCCGGCAAGGAGGATATAACTGCATGGGGACCAGAGGGAGAAAATCACTCGCATTAAGAACCGACAATAACAAAAGCAAGCTGATCAAGAGGAACTACTACATTGAGGAACGTTATACAAAGTCACTGACTGTTTTGTCCGCATTGACGGGAAAGGAGCTTTCAATCCTCGTCAATGAAGCCATCGACTGTCTGATAAAAAAATATCAGCCTCAGACCGACATCGACCTTCTCCGATTAGAGACGATAAATAAAACCGATTAAAAGAGAGGTTTTTCCACAAGCACATAGTTCGCGATGTGTGACACGGACTTCGCACTTATCTCTATTGTTTTCAGCTCAGATACGTGGAAGTATCGACTAAAGAGCTTTTTCAGCTCGTTTTCAGAGGAAAAGTACAAGATCGTCCCTATTCGAGTATGTCTGTACTTCCCCTTACCGCCGAATTGAGGGTCCTTTTCACTGAAGCAGACAGAAAGATATTTCCCTCCAGGATTCAGCAATCGGTGTACGTTTTCTACATAGCGTTTTCTGAATTTTGGAAACACATGGTGCAGCACCTCCCAATCGTAGGCAAAGTCAAAGGTTTTCAGGATTTGGTCTTCAGCATGAAGGACATCAGCCACCATAAAATCGCAAACTGCACCTTTTTTCTTTGCATTTTCTCTCGCGATACTTATGGCTGTGGGCGAAATATCAATTCCTGTGACGGTAAACCCTTTCTGAGAAAGATATATGGCATAGTTGCCGGCACCACATCCAAGATCTATACATCTGCACGGCTTAATCTTACCGCACTCCACGAGATCAACCAGGATCCGGGGAGGCTGCTCATTGTTCCAGGGTATCTCGTCGATGGGGATACTCTTGTACACATCATCCGTGTCGCGGGATTTTCTGTATTTTCCCATAGTTGAGCTCTATCCAAGATTTCATTCATCTTGATTGATATATTAACTCTATATAAGCTCATATCCCCATTCATCAAGGTTGCACTACAAACCGCCTTTTAAACAAGGAGATTATGCCTAATACCCCATGTAGTATTTACAAAGAGAATGCTTAAGTGGTATCAGCCGATTCTGATGGATAAATAACATTGAACCCGGCATCCCTGAATTTCTTGGCAGCATGGTTGATGATTTTTCCGGGTGTATGCTTTGGTATACTTCCCGCAATAGATACCATTTTGCCTTATTGTCTTACATTTAATTTTGTATTAATTCCATATTCTTAAATTCATTTGAATGATTCTGTCCTCATTTTTTCTTGACAAATACCCTTTATAATACTATTATTTTATAGTTTAGTAATAGTGAATCGTTGTTATTACGCTTGTAATTTGAATTGTTCAGGAAGTGTCATGTCCATAAGCCTCGAAGAGCGGAAAGCCGAGACAAGAGAAATCATCTACCAAGCAGCCCGCAGAGTGTTCAGCGAAAAAGGCTTCCACAAGGCCCAGATTGCCGACATCGTCAGGGAGGCGGGGATTTCCACAGGCAGTATCTATGCGCACTTTAAAGACAAACACGACCTTTTCACCCAGCTTATACAAGAGACCAACAAAGTCCTGAGGGCCAAGCTCAAGGTTCTCAGCGAGACAAAAAAACCCGGCGATGTCCGCGAGCGTGTTCAGCAGTGGATGCCGGCCTACATTGCATTCTTCGATTATGTGGAAGAAAACCCTGAGCAGATGCTCATACTTGCGCGAGGCGGATTCGGTGTAGATGAAGAGAACGATACGTTCATCTGGAATCTATTCAATGATTTCGCCAAGGACATTGCGGAGGACTTCCGCAAATGGGAGGATCTCGGTTTCATAAAGGGTATTAATGCAAGCCTGATGGGGCATATCGTCGTCGGCTTTTGCACCCACGTGGCGCTCAGCTACCTTCTGGAAAAGCAGTTTACCAGGAGCGAGGCCATCAACACCCTTCTGTCCCTGACCTATGCCATGGTCTCCATATATCTGACCGACAAGGGGAGGACCGAACTCGAAGGGCTTGCCATACCCAGACTTCAGGAGGCATGAACACGGCGGGTGTCCTCGGCGGCACTTTGTGGAAAAGTTATTGCCGGTTGTTGTGATGGGCTTAAGGCCCCGCTTGTTGCATTACATGCGTTTTGAAAGGAGGGTGCCATGCTGTCCCGTGCAGAAGTTCTGGCCTGGCTGGCCCAGTATCCTAAGTTCGAGGACACGGTCTTAAGCCTGCCCTACGCCCCAAGGATGCCCAAGGCCATGGTCAAAGATACCATGGAGGTCATTGCTATGGCCCGGAAGTTCAACCGCGAGGTGGCGAGGCCTCTGGCCCTACCGCTCGACCGAAAGACACATGAGGACCCCGACTACATGCCCTGGGATCTCGTGGAGACGGCCAACAAGTGGGGTCTCTACACCATGTGGATTCCCAAGCTCTTCGGCGGCAAAGGCTACAACATGCCCTCCATGTCTCATTTCGTCGAGGAGGTGGGTTCGGTCTGCCTCGGCATAGCCAACGTCATCGGCGTACACTACCTGGGCGTGGCAGGGGTTATGTCTTCGGCCAATGTGCGTTTGACCAAGAAGATCGTAGACGACGTCATCGAAGGCGAACGGACCGGCAAGCCCTGCCTCATAGCGCTGGCCATCACCGAGCCCTCGGCCGGCACTGATGTAGAGGAAGTGGAGCTCGAAGACAAGGGCAAGGTCACCTGCCATGCCCGCAAGGTCAAGGGCGGCTACATCATCAACGGCACCAAGGTGTTTATCTCCATGGGGCATATGTCCACCTGGACAGTCCTCTATGCCTTCACTGACCTGAAGAAACCATCAGAAACATCGGTGGCCCTCATGGTGAAGACAGGAATGAAGGGATTCTCCTTCGGCACCCACGAGAACAAGATGGGTCAGCGGGCCTGCCCGGCCAGCGTTCTCACCTTCGAGGAATGCTTCATTCCGGACGAGCTCGTGCTCTTCGACGCTGAAAAGGCCAGGAAGATCACCAACAAGCCGCTTAAAGATGTCAACCAGCGCTACATCGATTACGTGGTTTCCGCCACCAGACCCGGCGTATGCGCTTTCGGCACAGGAGCGGCCCGGGGTGCATATGAAGCCGCACTCAAGTATGCATCCACCACCCAGGTGAACGGCAAGCTGCTCATCAACAATGAATGGGTCCAGGCTCTGCTTGCTGAGATGTATAAGAATGTTGCCCTTGGCAGACTCGCCTACATGGAGGCTAACTATGCCAATAGCCACAGGGGCATTTACCAGATGCTCCAGCTCAAGCCTTTCTTCTACTACTACCGGTTCATGCCCGCGTCATACTTCAAGAACGTCATCGCGAAGACTCTGGACAAGGAATACATGAGCACGTTCATGGGCAGGGTCTACTACGATTGGTCCAGGTCCCACGACCAGAACTGCTGCTCCGGATGGGCATCGCTGGCCAAGTTCGCGGGCACGGACATAGGAGTGAGGAACTGCCAGCTGGCCCTCGAACTCATGGGGTCAAGCGGCCTCAGACAGGATACAGGTGTGGAAAAGGTGCTGCGGGACGCCAAACTCCTCCAGATCTACGAGGGCACCAACCAGCTCAATAGGTTGAACCTGTTCAAGTGCCTCATCGCCCCTGCGGTGGCGCAGGCCAAGTGCTTTGAAGAATAATGAAAGGAGCCGGACATGCTGACAGCATTCAGAAAAGACCTGGTACCATTTGAAGAGCTGGCCCGATCGTTCGCGGCCAAGGAGCTCGTAAAAAAGGTTGAGGAGCACGATCGCTACCCCTTTGGAAAATTTTTCGATAATGTGCTGGAGCGCGCCCATGAAGTGGGATTCCTAGGTATCATGCTGGCTGAGGACCAGGGCGGTATCAGCGGAGGCATAGGTGCGCTTTGCGTGATCCTCGATGCCGTCTGTCGGGTGGACAGCTCACTGGGCGGTATCATATTCGCCAATGCACTGTCCCAGGAGATTATGCGGGCAGCCGGGGCCCACCAGGCTGCGAAAAAGATTTTCTCCAAAGCCACATCAGCCCGCGGCTTCCTGGTGGCCTGTCCGGCCTACATCGACCCGGCACAAGTCAGCTCCCTGCCCAAAGAAACCAAGTCGGGCAAGGACTATATCCTTACGGGCAGCCTGGAGCTGCTTGTCCTGGGCTCACTGGCAAGCTGGGCAGTGATACCTGCACGATTAGGCGCTACCGGCCCCTACTCCTTATTCCTGGTGGACCTGGGTTCAAAAGGGATCGAGAAAAGCGAGCCTGTCTTCACCTTGGGCCTGCATGCATGCCCCGCTGTGGACATCACGCTCGCCAAGGTGAAGTCCCAGCTTTTAGGAGAGGTAGGCAGAGGCAGGGAATATTTCTCATCCGCGTCCATGGCCATGCATATCGCTGCTGCAGCCATGAACGCAGGCATCATGAAGGGGTCATTGGACGAAGCCCTGGCCTATGCCAAGGAGCGGCAGCAGGGAGGCTGTGAAATCATTAACTGGAGCGAGGTCAGTATGATCCTTGCCAACATGGGTATAAAGACCCACGTGGCGGACCTGTGCGTCAGCCAGGCCTGCCATGCCTATGAAACCGACTCGAAGCAGTGGGGCAGGCATGGTCTTGCCGCTTCACTGCATGTCCACGAAATAGCCTGTGATGTCGTAACCGACGGCATCCAGGTGCTGGGGGGAAATGGATACATGAAGGACTACGGCCAGGAGAAGCGCTACCGCGACGCCCGGCAGGTGCAGGCCCTGCTGGGCACGGCACCCATGAAGAAGATCGGCCTGATCAGGGAGTTGGCCGGGCTGGAGGAGGCCTGTAGCTATGCCCTCTAGCACCGGACAAGGATATCATTCCATCAAATGCTTACGCGGGGAGGCTCGCCATGAATGATGATGTATACATCCTGGGCACCGGCATGATCAAGTTCGGCAAGTACATGGACACGGGCATCAAGGCCCTGGCCGGCCAGGCCCTGGACCTGGTGCTCAGAGACTGCGGCCTTCAAAGACAGGATCTGGAAGCCGCCTGGTTTTCCAATTCCGCATGGGGCATCAATGCCTTCCAGCACAGCATCAGGGGTCAGGTGGCCCTGTCCGCCAACGGGCTCGAAGGCATCCCCATCACCAATGTGGAAAACGCCTGTGCCGGTGCATCCACGGCCCTGAACGCCGCGTGGATGGCCGTAAAGTCGGGCCAGTTCGACTGCGTGCTCGCCATCGGCGCGGAGAAGCTCTACACCAGCGACAGGGCCAAGACCATGGAGGGATTCATTTCGGGAACGGATGTTGAGGTGACCATGCAGCTCATCGCACAGCTCCAGGAGGAGGCGAAGAAGCGCAAAGAGGAGCGCGCCCGACAGCAGGGCACCCAGGTCGAGCAGGAGAAGCCCGGCGGTCACTCCTCATTCATGGACCTCTATGCACTGGGCGCCCGCATGCACATGGAACGCTACGGCACCACCCAGCGCCAGCTGGCCGTAATCGCCGCCAAGGCCCACAACAACTCCACGAACAACCCGCTGGCTCAGTACACCTTCCCCATGACCGTGGAGGAGGTGATGGCGGACCGCGAAGTGGCCTGGCCGCTCACCCGGGCCATGTGCGCACCAATCGGCGACGGCGCCGCGGCGGCCGTCATCTGCAGCAAGAAATTCATGAAGAGGCACGGCAAGAAAAGGGCGGCTCTCATCCGTGCTTCAGTGCTGAAATCCGGCAAGCGTGAGGGTATTAGCGATATCTGCTACCGGGCCTCCCGGGCAGCCTATGATATGGCGGGCCTGGGCCCTGAAGACATCCAGGCTGCCGAGGTCCATGACGCCACTGCCTTCGGCGAGCTCTACCAGACTGAACAGATGGGGTTCTGCCCGGAAGGCGAAGGCGGCCCCTTTGCTGAGAGCGGGGCCACGGCCATCGGCGGCATGATCCCCATCAATCCCAGCGGCGGCCTCATGGCCCGGGGTCACCCTATCGGTGCATCCGGCCTGGCCCAGATCTATGAGCTCGTCACCCAGTTGAGGGGCGAAGCAGGCCCCAGGCAGATTGAAAAGTGCAGGGTCGTCATGGCGGAGAACGGCGGCGGGTTCCTGGGTATGGGTGAGGCTGCCATGGCCATCCATATCCTGGAAAAGTGAAAGATGAATTGAAGAAGGGAGGTTCAATAAATGCTCGAGATCGAGAGAAAGCCGAAAAAGGTCCTGAAGGAAGAGCGCATCGAGCGAGCGCGGCAGGGGTTCACCGAGACGGAAAAGGTTATCCTTCAGCGCAGAAGCGTGCGTCTCTACAAGCCGGACCAGGTGCCTGAGTTCATGGTCAAGCGCATCCTGGAGGCGGGCAGGTTCGCTCCGTCGGCCGGGAACTGCCAGCCCTGGAAGTTCGTGGTGCTGAGAGATGAAAAACTCATTGCGGCCATGACCGATGATACGGTCAAGATATGCGATATCCTGCGGAACATGGTGGACTATCGCAAGCCAGGCGCAGCATGGATGCGGCCCATGGTGAAGTTCAATACCCGGATCCGCAAGAACGACCTCCATCCTGTGCCCTTCGGCGCCATCTCCATGATCGCGGACCGCAAGCTGGGCCTATGGCACAATGCACCCACAGTCATCCTCATCTTCGGAGATAAGCGCGGGGTGAGCTGCCCGGAACTGGACTGCGGCATAGCGGGCCAGAACATGGTGCTGGCGGCCCATAGCATGGGGCTCGGCACCTGTTGGGTGGGCTTTGTGAGGCCAGCTTTCGACTACCTGCTCAGATGGAAGAAGTTCTTCGGCATAAGCTACCCCTACAAGTTCATGTCGAGCCTTGCCGTGGGCTGGCCTGTGGGCGAACCCAACGGCATGGTGGAGCGCCAGACCCATGCGGTGGACTGGTACGAGAACGGACTCAAACAGGTTATTTATTAAGGAGACGGACATGGGGAACTTCAGTCTGAAAGAATTTTTCAAGATCCCGGCCTATGACAATCCGGACGAGCTGTGCATGGGTGAGGTAGAATTCGACGAGGCCAAATGCAGCAAGTGCGGCATGTGTGCAAAGATCTGCCCCGGCTCTGCCATCGCCTTTGACAGCAAGCCTTACATGAAGTCGTTCCCGGAGAACCAGTGCATGTTCTGCGGGTGCTGCTCGGCCATCTGCCCCAAGGATGCGGTCATCATGAAAAAGCCTCTGGTCGCGAAATATTTCTTCAAGCCCATCGGGCACGGTGACATAAAGCCTCCGCGTCTCTTTACGGATTGATGGAAACAACTTGGCAGTATGATATGAAAGGGAGGGTTCCATGAGCGAAAAGGTATCTACCTGGGTATCGGTCCTCGAGGATCAGGCTGCATCAAGGCCTGACAGCCGCTTTCTCTATGTGGTCTATCAGGACCGCTCCATAACATACGGTGAGCAGGACAGGAACGCAAACCGTTTTGCCCACTATTTCCTCAGACTAGGAGCAAAGCCCGGCGACGGCGTGGCGGTGCTGATGAACAACTCGCCCCAGTTCCTGGATGTTTTCTTCGGCATCCAGAAGATCGGGATGTACATCAACACCGTGAACACGGCCCTGAAGGGCGACGGCCTAGCCTTCATCATCGACAACAGCGACACGAAGTTCCTGGTGGTGGACCATGACCTCGTGGACCTTTATAGGAGCGTCGCAAAGGCAACTCCACAGATAAAGACCGTTATCGTCAACACCCTGGAAGCCCCTGAAGGATA
>DATKLV010000304.1:0-4669 GCA_035542255.1 Desulfomonilia bacterium
TGGTGGGTGATGTGAACGCCAAGGGCGGCGTTATGGGCAAGAAGGTCGAAATCCTGCCGGCGGACGACGTATGCAAGCCCGAGGTCGCTGCAAATGTCGCCAGCAAGCTCGTATCCGATGGAGCGAATGCGATTCTCGGGCATATCTGCAGCGGAGCCACCAAGGCAGCGTTGAACACCTACAAGGAAGCCAAATTGGTTGTCATATCGCCCTCCGCCACGAATGTAGACCTTACCAAGAGCGGAGATTATCCCAATTTCTTCCGTACCATCTCACCGGATGATGCACAGGCTAAGCTCGAGGTTGAGTTCGCCCTTAACAAGCTCAAGGTTAAAAAGGTTGCCGTGATCCATGACAAAGGCGACTATGGTAAGGGTCTCGCCGAATTCGCCAAGGCGGATCTTGAGAAAAGAGGCGTCAATCCGGTACTTTTTGAAGGCATAACCCCGGGTGCAGTGGATTACTCGGCAATAGTGCAGAAGATCAAGAACTCCGGTGCGGATGCGGTCATCTATGGAGGGTATCACCCTGAGGCGGCCAAGATCGTCAGCGCCATGAAGAAAAAGAAGATGAAGACCTACTTCATCTCCGATGACGGTGTGAAAGACGACACCTTCATCAAGGTAGCCGGCCAGTTTGCCGAGGGTGTATATGCCACCGGCCCCATCGACACATCCAAGGACCCCATGGCTATAGCAGCCATCGAGCAGCACAAGAAGGCATACGGTTCCGATCCGGGCGCTTTCTATCTGAATGCCTATGCTGCAACCATATGTCTTCTTCAGGCCATTGACAAGGCAGGGTCAACCAATCTGGACGCAGTCTCCAAGGCACTGAGAACCAACTGGTTCGAGACACCGCTCGGAAAGATAAGCTTTGACGAACACGGCGATGCAAAAGGGATCGGGTTCTCCATGTATGAGGTAAAGAAAGGTAAATATATGGAGGTCGGCAAGTAAAGTTTAAAGCCGTGAAAGGGAGCAGTTGATCTGCTCCCTTTCATTTTTTCATAAATATCCTAATCAACCAAGGCATACATGGACTACTTCCTGGAACTCTTCTTTGGCGGACTCACCAGAGGAAGCATTTATGCGCTCATTGCCCTTGGCTACACCTTGGTCTACGGCATCATCGAACTGATCAACTTCGCCCACGGTGAGATCTACATGATCGGAGCCTTTACGGCCCTGATCGTGGCGAGCGCCCTTTCCCTCATGGGCATGAGCGGCTGGTCTCTCCTGCTGCTTTGCGGGATTGTGGCAGTCATATACTCGGCCGCCTACGGATTCACCCTGGAGAAGATAGCCTATAAGCCCTTGCGCAAGGCCCAGAGACTTTCTCCTCTCATCAGCGCCATCGGCATGTCCATCTTCCTTCAGAACTATGTATTATTGGCCCAGACATCAGATTTTCTCTCGTTCCCGGCACTGATAAAAGAGTTTCCATTTATGGATAACATCACCATCATGCGCACCTCGGAGCTTGTCATCCTGATCACTACGGCAGTATCAACAACACTGCTCACTCTCTTCATCAAGTTTACCCGGATGGGTAAGGCCATGCGGGCCGTGGCCCAGGACAAGACCATGGCCATGCTCCTGGGGGTGAATGTGAACAGGGTCATCTCCGTCACCTTCATTATCGGGAGTGCTCTTGCAGCCGTCGGTGGTGTCCTCATCTCGTCGCACATTGGACAGATCAATTTCTATATCGGCTTCATCGCAGGCATCAAGGCCTTCACCGCAGCCGTTCTGGGCGGCATAGGCAGCATACCCGGAGCAGTGCTCGGGGGTATGGTGCTGGGATGGACGGAAAGTTTCGCCACGGGCTACGTATCGAGCGACTACGAAGATGTTTTTGCCTTCGGTCTGCTCGTTTTCATTCTCATCTTCAGACCCGCAGGCATTCTCGGCCGGACCTCTTCGGAAAAGGTGTAGATAGATAATCCATGGATATAGACCTCAGGCAAATTCTTAAGCGAAGTGCCGGTGAGATAGGGAAATCGAGTGTGGTTGCGCTGTGGTTCATGTTCCTGACTTTTCCCATCATGGTCATGAAGGTCAACCCCCTGGATAAGACCATCCTCTGGCGCTGGATGAACATGGCATACGTGGGCATCGGCACCTTTTCTCTCTCATTCATCTGGCGTTTTCTCATGGAACGCAAGGAAATGGGGGCGACCAAGGACGAGGCCGAGACCTGGCAGAAGAGGGCAGGCAAGTACATACGGTCGGACAAGCGGATATATGTACCGTGCATGATCGTCCTCATAATCTTTGCCCTCTATTTCCCGTTCCTGTTTTCAAGCTACCAGACATCGATCATGATCACAGCCCTCATGTATGTGATGCTTGGGCTGGGGCTCAACATTGTGGTGGGGCTGGCCGGACTGCTCGACCTGGGGTATGTGGCCTTCTACGCCGTGGGTGCATATTTTTATGCCCTCACGAACCATCACTTTGGCTTGGGTTTCTGGGGAGCCCTGCCGCTCGCCGGGTGTATGGCGGCCACATTCGGTATTCTCTTGGGCTTTCCTGTTCTCCGTCTGCGCGGCGATTATCTGGCCATCGTCACCCTGGGCTTCGGCGAGATCATCAGGTTGATCCTTGAGAACTGGAACGAGTTCTCCTATGGCCCCAGCGGGATTGCCGGCATATCAAGGCCGTCGACCTTCGGCATCCAGCTGACGCTCCAGCAGCATACGATCTACCTGTACTATATCATGATCGTCCTCGTACTTTTCACCATACTCGTGGTGAGCAGGCTCAGGAACTCACGCATCGGAAGGGCGTGGATTGCCCTTCGTGAAGACGAAGTGGCATGCCAGGCCATGGGCATTGACAAGACCACCACGAAACTTACGGCTTTTGCCCTGGGCGCTACCTGGGCGGGATTCGTTGGTTGCATCCTGGCTGCGAAGACCACCTTCATCAACCCTGCGAGCTTTACCTTCATGGAATCGGCTATGATCCTGTCCATAGTGGTTCTGGGGGGCATGGGCTCCATTGTCGGTGTGGTCGTGGGCGCCTTCTTCCTCATCCTCCTGCCTGAATATCTGAGGGCATTCTCCCAGTACCGCATGCTTGCCTTCGGTGCGAGCATGGTGCTCATCATGGTCTTCAGGCCCCAAGGCATTATCAGCGGCATCAGGCAGCGCTATGAGTTTCATAAGGAACCCGCCGAAGAGGAATCGCTATGACAGCCTCCATGCCGGTGCTCGATATCAGAGAACTCACCATGGATTTCGGCGGTCTACGGGCACTCGATAACATCAGCATACAGGTGAACAGGGGGGAGATTGTGGCCTTGATAGGGCCGAATGGCGCAGGGAAAACGACCTTTTTCAACTGCATCACCGGTATGTATGAACCCACCAAGGGTGATATGATCATCAATCCGCCCGGGAAGAAGATGCAAAGGATCAACAGGCTCAAACCGAATGTGGTGACCGAGCACGGGCTGGCGAGAACTTTCCAGAATATAAGGCTCTTCCAGAAGATGACCGTGCTGGAGAACGTTATGGTGGCCAGGCACTGCAGGACCAGATCCGGGATTGCGGGTGCCATCTTCCGTAACGAGAGTACGCGCCGTGAAGAGCGTGAGATGGTGGAGTTCTCTTACCAGATGCTCGAAACTGTGGGGCTGGGCAGGTATGTGAACGAGCTGGCCCAGGAGCTTCCCTATGGCGCTCAGAGGCGACTCGAGATAGCCCGGGCCATGGCCACCGAGCCGTTCCTTCTCCTGCTGGATGAACCGGCTGCAGGCATGAACCCCAAGGAAACCAGCGAGCTTGATCAGCTCATTACCAAGATCAGGGATGTAAAGGGGGTAGCCATCCTGCTCATCGAGCATGACATGAAGCTTGTCATGAGTATTTCGGAAAGGATCTATGTCTTGGACTACGGACAGATGATCGCCCAGGGAACACCTAGAGAGATCTCGGACAACCCGGATGTGATAAAGGCATACCTCGGGGAGGCCTTTGATGCTTAAGGTGAAGAACCTCCATACCTATTACGGAGGCATCCATGCATTGAAGAGCGTTACCCTCGAGCTCTCGCAGGGTGAGATCGTAACCCTGATCGGGGCTAACGGCGCCGGCAAGTCGACTACGCTCATGTCCATCTGCGGTATCGTGCAGTCCCGTTACGGAGAGATCCACTTCATGGGCCAGCCCATCCAGAACATGAGCCCGGACAAGATTTTCTCCCTTGGTGTCGTGCAGGTCCCCGAGGGGAGGAGGATATTTCCCCAGCTTACCGTCATGGAAAACCTCGATATGGGGGCATATCTCAGGAACGACAAGGCCGGCATAAGACAAGATCTGGACTATATCTTCAACCTCTTCCCCCGACTTGCCGAGAGACGGCATCAGTTAGGCGGTACATTAAGCGGCGGCGAGCAGCAGATGCTTTCCATATCACGCGGACTCATGAGCAGGCCGAAACTCCTCCTACTCGACGAGCCCTCTCTGGGTCTGGCGCCGGTACTTGTGCAGCTTATCTTTGAGACAATCAGCAAGATAAACAAAGAAAGCAAGACGACCATTTTTCTGGTGGAACAGAACGCCAATATGGCGCTCCGCATAGCTCACCGGGGCTATGTCATGGAGAGCGGAACCATTGCCATGGAAGATTCTGCGTCCAACCTTCTGAAGAGCGAGAAGATC
>DATKLV010000305.1:0-3682 GCA_035542255.1 Desulfomonilia bacterium
GTTCAGAATATTAGAGGAGACCAAAGAAACAGCGTATCTTCGTCAGAGAACCAATGAGAGCTGCATAATCATCCAGGGGAGATGTATCATGTCGGTGAACGTGCGCTGGCTGGGTACAGCCGGGATAGAAATAAGCCATGAAGGGAAGGCCATCCTTATTGATCCCTACCTTTCAAGACCCGGCAAGGCGGATATCCTTTTTAAACCCCTCGTCGCAAATAAAGACGCGATTCGACGTTACTTGAACAGTGTCAATGAAAAGGTCGTTGCTGTCATCGCAGGGCACACTCACTTCGATCATGCCCTGGACATCCCCGAAATAGCATGCATCCTCGGCTGCACCATCATAGGCAGCCCCAGCCTGGATATGCTCCTTTCCCTCTCAGGACTCCCGGACAGGGTCACGGTGGGCCGACCCAGGGAACAGATCAGCATCGATGACGAAACAACCATAACCATGATACCCTCGGCCCACGGTCTTGCCCTATCCCGATTCCTGCTCCTCGAAGGGGATATCCGGAGAAGTGTGATACCGCCGCTCAGGGCGAATCAATTCAGGATGGGAGACATGTTATCCCCTGAAATCTCTTTCGGAGGGCTTGCGTTGATCCATGTGGGGAGCGCGGGTTATGTCGTCAAAGAGCTTGATGGTCATCTATGCGATGTGCTCATCATGTGCGTGGCAGGATGGAAGAAGTGGCCTGCATACCCGGAGAAGGTCATTGAAATCCTGAAACCCTCGTGTGTGATACCCATCCATTATGACGATTTCTCAGCTCCATTGACGCCGGGTCGGAAGTGCCCGGTCATGCGCTCTGCAGATCTCGAGGGGTTCTGCAAACGGGTAAAGGAGATCCGGCCGGACCTCGAGGTCAGACAGATCGAACCCTTTGAGACAGTATCTTTTTAACATTACATGTACGACGGAGATGCTCATGCCACGACAAAGAATCGGCTGGATCGGCACAGGGGTGATGGGCAGGTCCATGTGCTCCCACATCATCCATGCAGGCTTTACCGTCATGGTCTACACCAGGACGAAAGAAAAGGCCTCAAGTCTCCTGGAAGGGGGAGCAGTCTGGTGTGACTCACCGGGAGAAGTAGCCCGTGAGAGCGATATGATATTTACCATGGTAGGCTATCCCGAGGATGTGGAAGAGGTCTACTTCTCGGGGACCGGGCTCATCGAGAATGCAAAGCCCCATACTATCTACGTGGACATGTCCACATCCAGGCCTTCCCTCGCTCAGAGGATTTCACGGGCTGCACAAGACTCAATGTGTCATGCCCTTGATGCACCGGTATCAGGCGGTGATGTCGGGGCGCGCGAAGGAACCCTGGCCATCATGGTGGGCGGCGACAGGGAGACCTTCGAGAAGATCCTTCCCCTGTTCAAGATCCTCGGAAAGAACATCTCCCTCATGGGGGGGCCGGGCGCGGGCCAGCATACCAAGATGTGCAACCAGATCCTGATTGCATCCACCATGATCGGCGTCGTGGAATCCCTCCTCTATGCCTGCAGGGCAGGCCTGGACCCGGAAGCGGTGATCGATATCATCTCGACCGGTGCGGCAGGCTCGTGGTCGCTGAACAACCTGGGCAGGAGAATCGTGAAGGGTGATTATGATCCCGGATTCTTCATCAAGCACTTCATCAAGGACATGGGCATCGCCCTGGACGAGGCACGCAGGATGAAGCTCTGTCTGCCCGGTCTTGCTCTTGCCTGCCAGTTCTATGTCTCCGCGTCGGCACTGGGGTATGAGGACCTTGGGACGCAGGGGCTCTACAAGGTGTTCGAAAGGATGAACAACACATGAATCCAAATACTACCCTCGGAGGTCCGGGCCATGAACGTGCTCGTTGATAAAAAGGATCGTATCACCGTCATCACCATAAACCGTCCTGAAGTCCGGAATGCCGTCGACGGCATCACGGCTTCCGAACTGGCTGAGGCATTCAGGCTCTTTGAATCCGACGGTGCCTCCGATGCAGCCGTGCTCACCGGTGCAGGCGGTAATTTCTGTGCAGGCGCGGACTTGAAGGCTGTCAGCTCAGGCGTGCACCCCAACCGTCTTGATGAGACGGGCGATGCACCCATGGGCCCTTCGAGGATGTCCCTTACCAAGCCGGTGATCGCTGCAGTGGCGGGTTATGCGGTTGCAGGCGGACTGGAGCTGGCCTTGTTCTGCGACCTGCGGATCGTTGAGAAAAGCGCCGTGTTCGGCGTCTTCTGCAGGAGGTGGGGCGTTCCGCTCGTCGACGGCGGCACCATTCGCCTGCCCCGCCTCATCGGGCTCAGCCGCGCCCTGGACCTCATCCTCACCGGCAGGCCTGTCCTTGCGGATGAGGCCTATGCCATGGGGCTGGCCAACCGTGTCGTGGAAAACGGCACTGCCCTGAACGAGGCGTTAAAACTTGCTGATGAGCTCGCCCGTTTCCCGCAGACGTGCCTCCGCCATGACCGCATGAGCGCCTACGAGCAACTCGACCTCGGCCGGGAACAGGCATTTCTCAATGAATTCCGGCACGGTATGGAGTCCATCAGGAGCAATGAAACCCTTTCCGGCGCACGGAGGTTTTCGGGCGGTAAAGGCAGACACGGGGCTTTTGAATGATGACAGCCAGGTCTTGTGGGGCTATTGCCCAAATGTGATTTTGAGTAGAGCACCCAACAGAGATTCTTCGCTGGACCCTTCGCTTCGCTCAGGGCTCCGGCTCAGAATGACCTTAATAATAATTTAGGATGTCATCATGAGCGCAACGAAGGAATCTTGTGGGCTCGATAGGTAATCGCGCAATAGCCCCTTGTGTCTTGCCCTGAGCAGCCGGGACAACAGGGGGCCCTCCAACTCAAGCCATCTTCATATTCTCGACCATGTCATGTTTTGTCACCGTTCTGTCGATGAATACGCTAAGTACATCGGCAGGAGAGCTGTCATGAGAAAATATACATTCCTTCTTTCCATCATTACCGGACTCATCCTCTTTGCCTGCGGCGGCGGAGGTGGTGGAGGAGGCGGCGGTGGAACAAACGATACGACGCCTCAAACTGTCTATTCCCTGGACTACACTGACAGGGATGCAACGAAGGTCTACACGTTTGAGGAGACAACGGATGTAACCGGCAATCCAACGCCAAACACATCCACGCTAACCTATAGTTACAACACAGCACAAACGATCGACAGCAAATATGAATATAAGGGTACAGTTGCCGGACCGTTCCTTGTGGAATCTGTCTATGCGAATGGCACACTGAGCGCAATAACGTATAGCTCTTTCGGCACCCCCATTATCTACGACGATACTAGTTCTTTCATTAATTACGATTCGCAAACCACATCTACATCAGGCAGTCTGCCTCCTGACTGGACTATAGGGACCGAGTACACGTACTCCATACTGGCAGATCTCTTGAATTCCGATCTAAGCAAAGGGACAATTGGTGTAAAAATAGGCACAAAGGATACCGAGTCTACTCTCAAGGCCCTAAGCATGGAAAGTATAACCGTCCCTGCCGGAACCTATCAGGCCATTAAGACCTATGAAACACAAGTCTACACAATTACCACAAGCAGCGGGACCACAACCATCGACTCCACCATCACTTCATGGTACGGCAACAAAAAAGCAGGACTTGTGAAAAGTATAACTGACAATACTATTACCATTACTTCCAGCT
>DATKLV010000306.1:0-6337 GCA_035542255.1 Desulfomonilia bacterium
GCAAAATCAGTTCTTTATTATAAGTTTTCTGAATTAATGCTCAATTGCACCAGTGGTAATTGGCCGGAAGAAATCGATTTTGACCATGATCTTATTAATCGGAATCTGGGGATTGGTGAATTTTTTTACACACCAATTTACCCAGAGTGGACTGGGTTCTTGTATATTGCCCGTGGAAACTTTCAGGCAACAGAATGGATAGTTCAAAAAATGTCTGACATTGGAGAAACATATGATAACGATTGGGCCAAGGTAATTAAATTTGTTATGAATACAACTTTTTTACTGAAGTTCCGGAAGTTGCAAGATTCCCTGAGTGAAGCAGAAGCTGGAATTCAATTTGTCGGGAAAACAGGGTTTCAGGTTTGGCTTATACATTTATACTCAATAAAGTCAAGAATACACATAATGATGGGTGATGTGAGTGGGGCAACAGACTCCATAGTGCATGCCGAGGAGATCAAGCCTAAAGTGACCACTGCTCCTCAGAATGTTGAGGAATTTGTAATGAGCAAGTTCATCCTGAATCTTTATCAATTAGAAGAAACCATGAAAAAAGCTGACAATATCACCTTATCCATGCACCGCACCAATACATTCAAAGCAGGAAAGGAGGTGATGAAGATAGCTAAAAAGTATGCGCTTATCAAAGTGGAAGCCTTGAAACTGATGGGACTCTATTACTGGCTCATCGGCAAACAGAGGAAGGCCAAACAGTGGTGGCGCAAGACTATCTCTGAGGGGCTGCGTCTAAACGACCGCCTGGAGCTTTCCAGGACCTATTACGAAGTTGGTAAACGACTCCTGGAGCCCAAGAGCAAGCATAAAGAGCTGGTTGGCATCAAGGCAGAGGAATACCTCGAAAAGGCCAGGGTGATGTTCGAAGAGATGGACCTGCAGTGGGACCTGGATGAGCTGGAGAAACTGAAGATACAAATAGGAACCTGATCCGGTAATTTAACCTGACCACCCCTTGAGCTTTTCTTTCGTGTGCCGGTATCCGATCTCTATCAGGTCATCCAGGGCGTTGAAGTCCAGCAACTTGTACCCATGGACAGGCGGTCTGAGGTAGAGATCCACGTCTTTCACCATCTGGTTTCTCTGGCTGACACTGCTCAGGACTGCTGTGCGCATCAGCACATCAAAGATGTTCGGGAAACGTATTGATTCCAGAAAGGGCAGCAAACGGCTCAGGAACATTCTCCACGGAGAGGGCATGTCTTTCTGGGTTATTGTGAGATCCTCTTCCTCAGATACATCTGCGGCGATTATTTTACCTGCACAAAATCCTCTCATGATGTCGATGGGCAGGTTGTTCAGTACGCCGCCATCTACAAGCAGGTGGTTCCCCTCGATCACAGGAGCTGCTATGCCGGGAACGGAAGCACTGGCCCTGATGGCTTTCGACAATGAGTCTCTCCTGTGTATCACCAGCTCTGCCGTGCTGAGATTGCTGGATACGCAGAAGTAGTTGATCCAGAGATCCTCGATTTGGATATCTCCATAACCGTCCTTTATGATGGAATCGAGCTCAGCGCATTTGACCAGGGAGATGAAGGGGAAGGTATAATCGCTGAAGGGTTTTCTTCGGACAAAGGATTCCCAGGCCTTCCGGTGCAGTGATCGATCATCGAGGTCCATGGCGTATCCGCTCGCAATCACCGCCCCCATGCTGGCGCCGCCGACCATGTCTATCTCGATGCCGGATTCCCTCAGTGCCCTTATGACCCCGATATGAGCCAGTCCCCGTGCCCCGCCTCCACTCAGGACAAGGCTCGTGGTACAGCCTGCCATGAAACGGGCAAGACGCATGAAGTCTTCATCTCCATTCCAGCGTATGTGATGATGGTCCTCCACCTTCCATTGATCCAGCCATTTCCTGGTGCCCGTGGGAAGGGTATTTCCATCCTTATGTATGAGGACGATAGACCTGCGGGCATTATGAGATCCTTTCTGAGAAGGGAGCAACATCGGGTCTACCCTGCTTGAATCCTTGACATCCGAAACATCGGCAATCAGGAGGATATGGTCTGCCTGTCGCAGGCAGCGCCTGGTCCATGGGGTAGCTTCACGATCAGCTTCAAAGAGGATGAAGGGGTACTTGGTCTCCTGCTCATTCAGCCAGGAGAGCAACCTGATATTCCCAGGTCCATCTTCAGGGGATGATGCTATTCCTGGAGTATGCAAAAGATCCTCAATATGCTTGCTGCTCAAATGCAGGGTTGATCCAAGGGATGAGAGGGAAGACACTAACCTGTGGGTAAAGTCCTCGAATGAGACACTCGGGCTGATGGGGACTACTGCGATGTTGGTGCCGGTATTCACGGGGCATGAACGGTTGATGTTCTTCCGGAGGCGGCCGATGAGGATCTTTGTGATGGAAATAGGCAATTGAGGATACTGCCTGGTTATCCTTTCAAACACACCCTGGGATATCTTCACGAGCTCGCTGTCTCTTGTGGCATAGACCGTTGCTGAACGGGGCTCATCAGTGAACAGGGCCATTTCTCCTACGCTTTCACCCATGGCCACTTCACCCAACACCTTCTCCGACTTGTTGTCACCCTTGGCTACAACCCTCAGGCGGCCACATAGAACTATATAGAGGGCATCACCAGGCTCGCCTTCCCGGAAGAGGGTTTCACCACCAGGGACATGCAGCCATTCCACCTGGTCTTCAATGTCCTGGAGCATGGTATCATCGAGCGGTCCGAACAATGTCGGCAGAATGTTTGCCAGCTGATTATGCAAAAGCCGTCTCTTGGAGATATCAGCTAGGACGGATACAAGATCAGGGGACTTGTGCAGGAGGTTTTCGAGTGCCGTCTTTGAAAACTTGACTACTTCTGCATCGGACAACGCCAGTACACTTGCAGTGTTCTTTCCTCCTGCCAGGATCTGTATCTCACCAATGGGTTCACCCGGACCGATCTTGCCTAAAGGGATCTCCGTTTCATCCGGCTGAATACTGACGGCCTGGAGATTTCCTTTCACGACCACATACATGGCCTCGCTGATATCACCTTGCCGGATCAGTGTTTCTCCCTGCTTTATATGAACATACTCCATGCTCGGCAAGAGATCCTCTATGATGGAATCACTTACTGCTGCCCAGAAAGGATTGGACCTGATAAGTTCTGATAAGGCTTCTTTTGAGAGACCGTCTTTGTCAGACTTCATGGAGTTTATCCCCATCAAAGAGAGTATACTTCAAAGCGGCAAATGGTATTTCAATAATGATAAACAATTATATAGATACAGATTAATCTACTTTGTGGAGGTAAAAAGTCAAGCCATTGATGAAAATACTCTATTCAAATAGAGTAATATCTGATATTATATTATGATCAAAACTTCTTTTCATGGCACACAGTTAGTAGATTAAAGAGCAGCATAAGAAAAGTCCGATAAAAGAGATGATAAGCTATATTTGCATATTGGAGTCGTGTTACATGTAGGATTCACAAATCTTTGTTAGGATATAGGGATGGGTACAAACCCGACTAAAGAAAATCTTGATCAAAGAATTCATGATCATGAACTTGAACCTCTCCCAAATAGAGCCCATGAAACAACTCGGGGGGTTATGCTACAAAATGAAGAGAGGTACAGGGATATCCTAGACAGCATAGAGGAAGCATATTTCGAGGTAGATCTGAAGGGGAATTTAACATTTTTCAATTTCACTGCGGTGAAAAGGCTTGGATACTCGAATGAAGAGATGTTGGGCATGAGCTTCCACCAGTTTGTAGACAATGAGAATGCCATGAAGGTTTTCGATGCCTTTCATAAGGTTTTTCTCACTGGTGAAACGATTAAGGCATTCGAGTGGGAATTCATAAACAAACACGGTGAAAAGATAGCTGTGGAGTCCTCTGTGAGCTTGCGGCGGGACGAGAATGGTTCACCGATCGGGTTCAGAGGAGTTGTACATGATATCACCGAACGCATATTTGCAGAGGAGTCGCTGAGGAGGAGCGAGGAGAAGCACAGATCGATCATAGAAAATATCGAGGAAGGTTACTATGAAGTAGATCTGAAGGGGAATTTCACATTTTTTAATGATCCCCTGTGCAGGATGCTCGGCCGTGATCAACAAGAAACGATGGGGATGAATTATGGCCAGTTCATAGATGAAGAATGTAAACCGAAAGTCTACGATATATTTCACAATGTGTACCTGACCGGTAAACCAGATAAGGGCTTTGATTGGGAGTTGGTGGGGAAAGATGGATCGAGAAGATCAATTGAGAGCTCAGTTGCACTCATCAGAGATGCACAAGGAAAGCCTGTGGGATTCAGGGGTATCGTCCATGACATAACCGAGAAGAAGAACATTGAGCAGCAACTCATACGGGCTCAGAAGATGGAATCAATCGGCACGCTGGCCGGTGGCATTGCCCATGACTTCAACAATCTGCTTATGGGCATACTCGGTAATGTATCCCTGGCGCTTATGAACTTAGATGAGTCGCATCCGATTTTTACTCGGCTCAAAAGCATGGAAGAATATATTCAACGTGGATCCGATCTCACAAAACAGCTGCTCGGTTTTGCCCGGGGAGGGAAGTATGAGGTCAAGCCCACTGATCTTGGGGAATTTGTACGGAGGAGCTCCGAGTTGTTCGGCAGAACCAAGAAGGAGATCTGTATACATCTCAAGGACCAAAAAGGACTCTGGACTGTCGAAATAGATAGAGGGCAGATGGATCAAGTATTCCTTAACCTGTTTGTCAATGCCTGGCAGGCCATGCCTGGTGGTGGAGATATGTATATTTCGGTGGAAAATGTAGAGCTGGATGAGATGTATGTGAGACCGTATGAAGTTAAACCCGGAAAATTTGTCAAAGTGACTATCACAGATATGGGTATAGGAATGGATGAAGCGACCAAGGCAAGGGTCTTCGAGCCGTTCTTTACAACAAAGGAAAGAGGACGAGGAACAGGCCTCGGCCTAGCGTCAGTATATGGGATCATCAAGAACCACGGTGGGTTCATTTACGTGGAAAGCGAACAAGACATTGGTACATCATTCATGATCCATCTTCCCGCATCAGGCAAGCATGTAATGGAGGAGTATTCAGAGGGTGACAAGGAACAAAGAGGACATGAGACAGTGCTTCTTATTGATGATGAGGAAATGATACTGGATGTTGGAACAGAGCTGCTCGAAGTCCTTGATTATAAGGTAATGAAGGCCACAGGGGGAATGCAAGGGTTACAGATCTTCGAACAGAACAAGGAAGCTGTAGACTTGGTAATTCTCGATATGATCATGCCGGGATTCAGTGGTAAAGAAACCTTTGATTCGCTGAAACGTATTGATCCATGCGTAAAAGTCCTCCTATCAAGCGGATACAGTCTCGATGGCCAGGCAGAAGAAATCATGCAAAATGGCTGCAATGGCTTCATCCAGAAACCCTTCTCTTTAGGTGAGCTTGCAAAAAAGATTAGGGGAATTCTGGATGAGTGATTATTTGCTGCGGCTACTCTTATTTTTGTGAATTCTTACTCCAGAAGCCAGTAGAGGAAAGTGATGACTACATGGCATCAGGTATCCCCCGGGTTAAAGCTTCTGTTGCTTAGGCATTATCCGCAGATCATTGGTTTTAGTGCATTCTGAGACCGCTCATCTATTGCAGTAATCAACGGTCTGCAAGGTAGCTACTCTATGTAGAATGCTTTGGCCTTGTAATATAACCATAATCTTTTATAATTAACCCTATAGCTCATCCATCCCTAGAGATTTTCATGGCAACCTGAGAGCTCTTTCTTTTTGCGTGGGGAGGAATCTGTGGCTGATAATAGTACTCCTATCGAGTCCGAGCGCAGAATCGCCACTGTAATGTTTGCCGACATATCTGGCTTTACTGCCATGAGTGAGAAGATGGACCCGGAGCAGGTCACGTGTGTGATGAATGACTGCTTCTGCATGATGGGGGACTGTATAGAGAAGCATGGAGGTACCATCGATAAGTTCATAGGCGACTGTGTGATGGTTCTGTTTGGGGTACCCAAGGCATTGGAGGATGCACCCCAGAAGGCTGTGAACGCTGCCATCGAAATTCGTAATAGATTGTATAAATTCAATAAGGACAAGGATCTCTCGATTCCGCTCAATATCCATATCGGGATCAACACCGGCCCAGTGGTTTCCGGTATGGTGGGGAGCGACCAGAAGCAGGAGTTCACCGTCATGGGTGACACGGTCAATCTCGCATCCCGTATTGAAGGTGCTTCTCAGGTCGGGCAGATCCTTGTAGGACCTGCAACCTACAAAGCCACCAAGACAGGATTCAAGTACAAGACTCTCCCGCATATAGCACTCAAGGGTAAG
>DATKLV010000307.1:0-8970 GCA_035542255.1 Desulfomonilia bacterium
CGGGTCATAGATGCGAATCTGGAGGGGCTCATGCACCTCCTCAGCAGCGATGTCACTACAGATGATACCTGGACCAGGCGGGCATCCCTGCACCTTGAAGACAACCTCGCATCCCTGAGAAGCAAAAAGGCCTTCGCAAATATTGACCGCTACACGAAGGTGGTGACAGAGATCAGTCATATCCTCGATGTCAGGGCGCGGGCCTTTGCCGCACAGGTGAACCTCAACAATTTCCAGCATGATAACCTGTCGCCGTTGAAGAGCACCGACCTGATCCGTTCGGCCGAACACCCCGAGGACAATGTCTTCTCTCCCTACTTTGAAAAACGGATCTCTGCGGCTCTGGATACGGACTCCCCGAGGATTGTGGGATTTTCGCTGAACTACCTGAGCCAGGTCCTGACTACCTTTGCCATGATCGGCCTGATCAGACGCGTGGGGAAAGATATCAAGATAATACTCGGCGGCGGCCTGGTAACCTCGTGGATGAGGAGACCCGGATGGAGGAATGCCTTCACGGGGCTCGTGGACGAGTTTATCGCAGGCCCAGGGGAGGACCGGATACTCGCTCTGTCCGGCGCTGAAAGCCACACTGAGAATACCCTGCCCGATTACACCCCTCTCCGGCACCACCCTTACCTCTCACCCGTGGGAATCCTGCCTTTCAGCACGTCTTCGGGATGTTACTGGAGCAGGTGCTCGTTCTGCCCGGAAAAGGCCGAGGGAAACAGGTATACGGGTATACCTGCAGAACAGGTCCCCGGAGTGCTTGATGCCTTGGTGGAATCGAATTCACCCGGCCTGGTCCATATAACCGACAACGCCATGAGCCCGGGCCTGCTGACGGCTATGTCTGATAACCATATCACCGTCCCCTGGTACGGGTTCTCCAGGTTCACCCGCCACCTGGCCGATGGAGAATTCTGCACTGCATTGAGGAAATCCGGCTGCGTGATGCTCCAGCTCGGACTCGAGTCGGGCGATCAGGCCGTGCTCGACGAGCTGGGCAAAGGCATCAGGATCGATGATGCAGCTGGAGCCCTTGCAGCCCTTCACGATGCAGGCATCGCCACGTACGTGTACCTCCTCTTCGGCACCCCTTCCGAGGATGAAGCGCGTGCCAGAAAGACACTGGACTTCGTGGCCGGACACTCGCAATGCATTGACTTCCTCAACGTATCCATCTTCAACCTCCCCAGGGGGAGCGATGACTCTCAATCACTGGAAACCTATGATTTTTCCGATGGCGACCTGTCCCTTTACCAGGGCTTCGTCCATCCCCGGGGATGGGGCAGGAACAGGGTGAGGCGGTACCTGGACAGGGAATTCAAGCGGCACCCTGCTGTCGCCCGCATCATCAGACGGGATCCGCCCTTCTTCACCTCCAATCACGCACCGTTCTTTAAGATATAAACTTGCATTTTTTTACTGGCTTTCTTTGAAAATTAAGCTATAAGGGCGCTCAGGTAACTCTCGGCGCCACCTTCAAAGGTATCCCTTGCTGATCCTTTGTGTGTCTGCAGGATGATTTACTACTACAAACTTCAGGAGATACGGATTTGGATCAGTTCAGAAAACTCGGCCTGTCGGAGGCCATGCTCCATACCCTCGCCGTAAAGGGCTTCAGCGAGCCTACACCCATCCAGAAGGCAATCATCCCGTTTCTTCTGAACGAGGATCGTGACGTGGTTGCCCAGGCAGAGACCGGCACCGGCAAGACGGCGGCCTTCGGCATCCCCATCCTCGAAGGTATGGAAACACCTGCCAAGGGGGTGAAGGCCCTCGTACTGGTGCCCACCAGGGAACTCGCCATCCAGGTGGCCGGTGAGATAAGGTCGCTCAAGGGGAACAAGAAGATCGATATCGTGTCAGTCTACGGCGGCCAGCCCTTCGGGCCGCAGCGAAGCGCCCTGAAAAGGGCCGATATCGTGGTCGGCACTACGGGGCGGATCCTCGACCATCTGGAAAAGAATACAATGCACCTCAAGAGCCTGTCTCACCTGGTGCTCGATGAGGCGGACGAGATGCTCGACATGGGTTTCATCGACGACATCAAGGCCATTCTCGAACACATACCGTCCAAGCGCCGGACCATGCTCTTCTCGGCCACCATGCCGCGTGAGGTTATAGCCATAGCCAAACACCATATGGGCGACTATGAAACCATTACCATGAGCCGCGGGCAGAAGGAAAAGCAGCTGACCGATCAGCTATTTATCACTGTCCGGGAGCAGGACAAGTTCGATGCCCTGTGCCGCATCATCGACATGGAGCCCGAGTTTTTCGGCCTGGTCTTCTGCCGCACGCGTGTTGAAACCGCCCAGATAGCAGAAAAACTCTTAGAACGCGGCTACGATGCCGAAGGGATCCACGGCGAGATCGACCAGCGAGACCGTGAGCGGATCATGCAGCGGTTCCGAAATAAGGACATTGCCATACTCGTGGCCACGGATGTGGCGGCCCGAGGGATAGATGTCATCAACCTCTCCCATGTCATCAACTACGACCCGCCGCAGGACCCGGATGCCTATATCCACCGCATCGGCCGCACCGGCCGTGCCGGAAAAAAGGGTATTGCCATTACCCTGGCGACACCAAGGGAACAGCGTGCCCTTGACCTGATCCGCAGGACATCGGGCTGTGCCATGCGCAAAGGGAACCTTCCCGGTGTCAAGGATATCATCGAGGCCAAGCGCACCAGGATCAAGGATCAGATCTCGGAGGTCATACGCGAGCAGGATCTGGGGCCCTATGCCCTGCTGGCCGCTGAGCTGCTCGAATCCGGAGAAGCGGCAACGGTGCTGGCCGCCTGCCTGCGCAATACCTTTGCCGACGAGCTCGACCCCAGGGCCTACAAGGAGATTCGCAACGTATCCCAGGGGGATACGAAGGTGAATACGCGCCTCTTCGTGGCACGGGGACGCAAACACGGCATTACTCCCAAAAACCTTGTCCGGTTCATCCGGGAGCATACCGGCATAAAAGAAAAGCTTGTCTGCAACATCGAGATCCGGGACGATTTCACCTTCATCAGCGTTCCCCATGCCGAGGCCGATGTCATCCAGAAGAGATTCCGCCAGAAAAAGGGACGTCCGCTGATCAGCATCGCCAAGCCGGAGCAGCGCCGGAGGATGGCCGGCTGAGATATATACCCGATTTCCGCGGAATGGCGCAGGGAAAGTTATTCGCCCCGAGGCATGAAACGTAGTTCCACAGAAAAGCTCTTGGAGGAATTATTCAATCGGCCTTGAGAACCTGAGCATCCCCTGCTCATCATTTATCACCTTGACAGTATTGCCCAAAGTAAGGATGAATTGCCTTGAGATAAAAACATCTTACTATTGACTGCAATCCACGGGTAAAGGTGACTATAACCCGTGCCGGATGCGGCATATGAGAGGAGTGATGCATGGCCATACTAGAAAAAACCCGGAACATGGCATTGTTCTGCGATTTTGAAAATATAGCCCTTGGCGTGAGGGACGCTAAATATGCCCAGTTCGATGTGAAGAAGATCCTGGAGAGGCTGCTCCTCAAGGGCAACATCATCGTGAAAAAGGCATACAGCGACTGGGAGCGCTACAAGGACTACAAGCCCGTGATGCACGAGGCATCCTTCGAGCTCATCGAGATCCCCCACCTGAGACAGTCGGGCAAGAACTCAGCCGACATCCGCATGGTGGTCGACGCCCTGGACCTATGCTATACCAAATCGCACGTGGACACATTCGTGGTCATCAGCGGCGATTCAGATTTTTCACCGCTCGTGAGCAAGCTCAGGGAGAACAACAAGCTCGTCATCGGCGTCGGCGTGAAGAACTCCTCATCCGACCTGCTCATTGCCAACTGCGACGAATTCATCTTCTATGATGACCTCGTGCGTGAGAGTGAGGCCCAGAGGCGGAAGGTCAGGAAACCCCCCATGAAGAGCCCTGTGGGCGCGCAACCCAAGCCGGAGCAGAAAGAGGCATCCGCCGATGAAGACAAGAGGCAGAAGGCCCTGGACCTCGTGGTGGAGACCGTGGAGGCCCTGTTCGACGAGCGGGGCGAGGAAGACAAGCTCTGGGGCTCCATGGTGAAGCAGGCCTTGAAACGGCGCAAGCCGGGTTTCAATGAGAGTTACTACGGCTTCCGGTCCTTCAGTCGGCTCCTGGAAGAGGCACGCGACCGCCGCCTGATGGAGCTGGAGCTCGACGAAAAATCCGGGAGCTACATCGTCAAGAGCGTCCTCCACGAAGAATAGCGGCCTTGTGATAAAGCCCAACCTGGTTGAATAGGGTGTCATCCTGAGCGCAGCGAAGGATCTCGTGTATTAAATCATTCTAAGCTCGTCCACGAGCTCCACAGGTTGTTGCCCGAATGCTTTCAGCTTTCTCTATTCAAATAGAGATTCTTCACTTCGTTCAGAATGACAGTAATTGTTATTAACCTCGTTCCCAAGCACCGGCTTGGGAACGGAATTGATCGTGAAGCTCTTGCTTCATGCCTTGTTCAGGTAAAAAATACCAAAAGAAACTACTTCATCTGCCCCGCCAGGGAGCCGGTCGTCCGGACGGCCTTCTCTACCTCTTCATTCCAGTAGGCTGCGCTGAGACGGATATAATTCCGGTACTTTTCCCTCACCGAGAAGATGGGTCCGGGGGCAATGCTTATCCCGAGCCCGCGGGCACGTTCGTACAAGGTCAGCGAGTCGACGTATTCCGGCATCTCCACCCAGAGGAAAAATGCCCCGGTCGGGCGGCTCACCTTTGTCCCCTCGGGAAAATGCCGCGCTATGGAATCGCTCATCAGCGAGACATGCCGTGCATAAGACCTCCTGACCTTCCTGAGGTGGTGGTCATACCCCCCGCAAGCCAGGAACTCGGCAACCGCCATCTGGGGAGGGGTTGCCGTTGCGATGTTGCTGAGTATTTTCTGATGCTCGATGGCATCCTTGTACTTCCCGGGCGTCATCCAGCCAACCCTGTACCCAGGCGCAAGTGTCTTGGAAAACGAAGAACACAGGATGGTAAGACCCTTGTCATCATAGGCCTTGACGACCTTGGGCCGCTGCTGTTTGAAGCTCAGGTCGCCGTACACATCGTCCTCAATGAGCGGGACATTGTGCGCGGCAAGGAGACCGGCCAGCTCTGCCTTGTTCCTGTCGGGCATGCAGCTCCCCACGGGGTTGCTGTAGTTCGGGATCACTAGACAGGCCTTCACCTCGGTGTCTTCCAGGACATATCGCAGGGCGTCGATTCTTATCCCGTCCTCGGGGTTCGACGGGACTTCGACCACCTTCAGGCCCAGGCCCTGCATGATCTGGAGATAGTTGAAGAACATGGGCGATTCGATGATGACGGTGTCACCGGGCTTGCACAGTGCCTTCAATGCGATGTAGACCGCCTCCTGGCATCCCGACGTGATGATGATATCGTCCGGAGCCAGGTTGCACCCCATCACGGCCGCCCTTTTCGCTATGTGGGTACGGAGCCGCTCGTCTCCGGGGAAACTGTAGGACACGCTCAGGTTGCCCCATTTGCGGACCGCCGAGGCAAGGCACCTGCTGATCTTGTCCACAGGCAGATATTCCGTATTGGGGATATTGGTCCCGATCTGGACCAGAACCGGGCCCATGCAATCCTTGAATACCTTGCTCACGATCTTTTCCACGCAGCAGGTCACGGGGCTCATGTCTTCCTTCAGGATAGGGGGCATTGCCAGCTTGTTGGTCAGGTGAGAACGCACATAGTAACCCGACTGGGGCCTGGCTTCGACAATGCCCCTGTCTTCGAGGAGACGGTACGCCTCCATGGCCGTGGTGATGCTGACGCTCCACTGGCGGCTCACGGCCCGGATGGAAGGTATCCGGTCGCCCACCCGGAACGTGCCCCTCTCCACGAGGTGCGAGATGCTGTCCGCCACTTCCTCGTACAGGTGCTGCCTTCTCTCAAGTTCCATACGAAACCTCCTCCGGCCATTATAGTAAACGAGATTCACCGGTTAGCGGTAGATACAGTTCATACTATTTAAGACCAGTACAGTTTAGTCTAACCCGAAACTGTCATCGGTACAATTCTTATCCGCTGCATCTTTTAAGTTCTGTAACCTCGGTCCATAATGACAACCATGATAGGCGGAACAATCACTTTGGCATATGACAACAGGCCTTTTGAGAGGAGGAAGCTCGTAATGGAGCACGATGTCATGAGAGTCGGGAAAGGGCATGTCATGAGGATCTCCGGTGCTGCATCCGGGTGCACGGTATCGTGCCTCTCCGGCGTTCTCTGGCTGACAAGGGAAAACGATCCGGAAGACTACATCATCACCGCCGGGTCGCCTCTTGACATAAAAGGTCCCGGCCTGAACGTCATCGAGGCCGTGACCGATTGTGCCTTTTCCATCACGCCATGCGTGCAGGGAGGTGTGCATGATCTCGCATGAAGACGCATTGAAGTTTGCCCGCGAATGGATCGAGGCATGGAACTCCCATGACCTCTCAAAGATCCTCCCCCACTACGCGGAGGATTTCGCGCTGACCACGCCCTACATCGCGGAGTTCATGAAGGAGCCCACCGGCGCCATCAAGGGCAAGAAGGCAGCCAGGGACTACTGGGAGATGACATTCCGGCGCGTGCCCGATCTCCATCTCGAGCTCATCGACTGCTTCCCGAGCGTGCGCAGCATGGTGGTTCTCTACCGGACCATGCTCGACCGTCGGGCAGCCGAGTGGCTGCTCTTCGACGACGACCACAAGGTGAAGCGCTCCATCGCGCACTATATATGAAGATTCTGAAACACATCCTGAAAAGACTGGTGCAGGCCTGCAGATCGCGTCCGGTCACCCTGTCCGGGTCCGGTAACGGATTGATACCGGGGAACAGCCTGTTCTCTCCCCCGAACGGAAAAATCCATCACAGGGAGCACATACACTACGGGTGCTGAGGCTGTGGGGTTCTCTTTTTATTCATGAAGAAACAGCACAGGCGCTTGTGAGCTATCGGAGCCACTCCGACACCGGGGTCTGGAAGAACTCCTCCAGGGGTATGCCCTGTGCCCCGATGAGAATCTTCTTCGCACTGGGAAATTCACCGACAAAGGCATCCATGCCGGGAACGCTCGTTTTCCCTGCACCGCTCTTCACCTCAAAGGCTACGATACCATCACCTTTACTCAGCACGTAATCCACCTCACGATTCCTGCTGAGCCAGTAAGAGAGGACCGCCCCGGTTCCCATGATCCCGTTGGCGAGCGCTGCTCCGACCGCCGATTCAACGACCCTTCCCCAATAGGCTGTGTCGTGCCGCGCCTCGTCATAGCCCCTGTTCGATGCGGCATTCATAAGCGCGGTGTTCAGCACAAGGAGCTTCGGACTTGATCCCCTCCGACGATGCTTCTGGCTGGAATACCTGGGAAGACCGGCAAGGAGCCCGGCGCCTCCCAGCAGATCAAGATAGCTCGACAGTGTTGTTGTGTTGCCTGCATCGTGGAGTTGCCCGAGCATCTTGTGGTATGAGAGTACCTGCGAAGAATACAAACACCCGAGTTCAAAGAGTCTGCGCAGCAGGGCAGGCTTGTCCACACGCTTCATGAGCAGGATATCGCGTGACACTGTGGTCTCGATGAGCGAGTCCTTGATATAGCTCGACCATCTCTGAAAATCGCTTATCAGTTTTGCAGAGCCCGGATACCCTCCGAAGAAAAGATAGCGGTCCAGGCTCCACCGGAAGGCGCTCTTCATCTCGGGATACGACCAGTGGGGAACGGGTATGACCTCGAATCTCCCGGCCAGGCTCTCCGTAAGCCCGCCTTGGACAAGCAGTGGTGACGACCCGAGGATAAGGGCATGAAGAGGCACCTTGCCTCTGGTATCCTCATCCCACAACCGCTTTATGGTTTCGGACCAGCCGGATATCTTCTGTATCTCGTCAAGAATGATAAGCGCTTTGCCTGATTTGGCGTGCATCCTGGCCGCATTCCACTGCTGTTCAATCCATGCATGGCCTTTCATCAGTGGTTCGTCAGCGCTTGCATAGATTGATTTTATAACGGCCTCATCCATCAGCTGCCGGGCAAGGGTGGTCTTTCCGGTCTGGCGCGGGCCTGACAGAACCTGGATGAACCGCCGCGGCTCAGCAAAACGCACCGACAAGGAAGAGAGAATGGTTCTCTTTATCTCCATACATTTCAATCAGTTGACATTTTTCTCAATATCTTGAGTAAATTTACTCAATGCCTTGAGCATTTGTCAATTGAAATCTAGGCACAGATTTTACATAGTCACTGGTCAAATTCTACAGTATCCAGGTCCGGTCAGACTACTGTGCCCACCTGTTTCGGGGATTACCTGTATCTGGGTTCTGATGCGCTCCTTCAGGGCAATGACATGTGATATGACGCCAATCAGCTTTCCGTCAAAATACACATGGGGCGGAAATATTTCAAATTTAAATAGGTCGGATATGTTTGTCTATTATCCGACGCAGATTCCATTTTAATTCCAGATTTCATCTCCCGTAACCTTCTGTAGTTCCTAGCTCCGTTAAGGTCATGGAGTGTGTATTCGTCTCCTTTCACCAATGCAGATACGATGAGGTCGATGGCGCGAGGACTTAGATCCTGGTCTTGCTGCAAAAGAGCAAATGCTGAGTAAACGACATTCGATAGAATCTGATCGTCCGTTTCCATAGCAACGGTACGTTCCAGCACAGCAAGAGCAGAATCAAACACGTTTATGCCCTCTGGCCAGTTGAGCTTTCCGATCGAAAAGACTGCACCTCTCCTCAATTCGATATTCTTATCTTCGCAGAGACGAATCGCTTCCTTCATGTATAAGGAATTGTCAATACGAGACCCAGCGATAAGTGTAGCTCTGAGCAGGTCTGCGAACTCATCTGGACTCGCTTCAATTTCCTTAAACGCTTCACGTGGACGAGAAGATTCTCTTGTGCAGAAGCCTATAAATCCATCAATAATAGTACCAGCTGCCAG
>DATKLV010000308.1:0-4530 GCA_035542255.1 Desulfomonilia bacterium
AGTGTGATAAGAAGAAATTTCCCCGATGACTTATCCCAAAAAAAACATTGGGGGCAAAATCTCGCAACGGCATTGGAAATTTTCATCCCTCGCTCGGAACTGCAGCAAGGCACAGACCACCCGATCATACACTTCGGTTACATTAACTGGGGGTATTCATGGGTATTTCCCAACAAAGATGAGATCATCATCGGCCTTGGCGGCCTTAATAGAAAAAATGATAAAAGATTCAAAGAGTTGTTTAAAAATTATATAGCCGAAATCGTCCCATCTTATCAACCGGATGAATCTCAGCAGAAGAGAATATATGGTCACCCCGTCCCCAGCGGGAATTATCTCCGAAACCCTGTTTATAAAAGCATAATGCTCGTGGGAGATGCAGCCGGATTTTCCGATACCATCTCCGGTGAGGGTATTTTCCAGGCACAAAGAAGCGCTGAAATTGCATCGCTGAGCATATATCGATCATTGAATGATGGGCAACCTCTCAAAGAGAGTTACCTGAAACTCCTGAAGAAGCATATGTTTCCTGAACTATTTTACGCGAAACTACTCCGCTGGTTCATTTTTACCGCATTGGAGAAACTGAATTTCAACCTTATCCAAATGTTGACCATTCGGGGAGAAAAACGAGCCATAGACATAATCCATGGACTGCGAACCTATAAATTCATGCGGAGGAGCGAAGGAATCCATGACGGCATACTGTGGGGAATGTAGCCATAAGGTAATGCAGAGTATCCTTTTTGACAAACCCGGCCAGCAGAACACAGATGCATGTATTGAACTCGTACAGCAGTATATCAAGGGACATGATGCAGCTTCTGTTGTAGTGGCCTCAACTACCGGCAAGACAGCCCTCTCCTTCCACCGTGCATTGAAAGGAACATCGGCTAGGCTCGTGGTTGTTACCCACAGCGTGGGATTCAAGGAAAAGGGCAAGGACGAGTTCGATCAGGATACCAGAAGGTTCCTCATCCGAGAAGATATACCGATCTATACCGGAACTATCCTCACCCATTCTCTCGAGAAGTCTCTTATGGATGATTCCCGAGGCATCTATCCGGGATACATCATTGCAAACACCTTGCGCAGATTCGGCGAGGGTACCAAGGTGGCAGTTGAGATCGTCATGGAGGCATGCGACGGCGGTCTCGTACCTGAAGATGCAGAGGTTATCGCTGTTGCCGGGACCAGCCATGGCGCTGATTCCGTACTGCTCATCAAGGCGAAACCTTCCAAGCGCTTCCTTAATCTGGAAATCCTGGAGATCCTCGCCCGGCCCAGAGGTAGAGGATTTAACTAGCTGAAATACATCGCCAGGATCAAGGCGGAGGCCTATCCCTCGTATCAGGCAGATCCGTGGTGGTATCCTTTGTTGAGTCGTGATTGACATTGACTGTCACCCGGGCCGATGCTGACATGCTATTATTATCTGTTACGGTGATAGTGTATGTTGTAGTATGTGCTGGTGTTACTTGAAGATAGCCCTTTAATCCCACAGGCCCGATTCCCTGATCTATAGTCGCACTCCGGGCATTCTTAGAACTCCAGGTAAGAGTTACTTCACCTCCCTCTTTACTATCTCCTGGTGAGGCTGTGATACGCACAGAAGGCTTGTGAAGTACAGTGACCATGGCACGGGCACTCGTTGTGACACCTTGCCCTTGAGCGGTAATGGTATAGGTAGTTGTTTCTGTTGGTGAGACCCGCAAAGATCCTTTTGTATCGACATTTCCGATGTTGTTGTCAATAACCAGGGAATCGGCGTTTCTCGATGACCAGGTAATCGTTGCTGCTTCTTCATCGAAGATGATGCTTGGTTCTGCAGAAATGTTAACTTCCGGTTTAGCCTGCACCGTTATAGTGACAGATTCAGTTGCTGGGCCGTTTGGTCCTTCTGCCATGATGGTATAGATCGTCGTCTCAGCAGGCATGACTATGAGTGAACCGTTCGACACAACAGAGCCGATGCCTTGGTCTATGGCAACTCTGTCGGTATTGAAGGAGGTCCACGATAGTTTTGATGACTGCCCTGACATAATGGAGCGCGGTGATGCATTGATACTTATTGCTGTTGCCTGGTTGACTCTCACCGCAACCGTATCCTTTGCAGTGCCGCCAGGGCCTGTTGCAGTAATCGTGTAACTGGTGGATGCGGCCGGAGACACATCCAGGGATCCGGTCGGCATTACCGTGCCGATATCTGGATAGATGATGACGGTATCGGCATTGGAGGATGACCAGGAGAGTGTTGATACACCCCCTTTACCTATGGCGTCTGCAGAGACATTGATTTCAACAGTCGGAGGACGGTGCACAATCACTGTGGCTGTACTTGTCGCGGTTCCGCAACTGTTATCGGCAGTTATGATGAATCTTGTTGTTGTTTCGGGATAGACCATGATCGAACCTGAGGCACCAACAGGGCCTACCCCATGATCGATACAGGTTGCGGATGACTTTTTTGAAGACCAGATAAGCGAACAAGGCTCACCCGGCATAACCGCCGCCGGATTCATGGACAGATTCACCTTTGGCATGAAACACTTCTGAACAGTTACCTTGGTAACATCACTGGATACCCTTCCCCGGGCATCGGTTACTGTTAAAGAAACCTGGTATTTGCCGGCCGATTTGTAGGTGTGGACAGGGAGGATCCCATCGTCATGGGTACCATCGCCGAAATCCCATTTATAAGCCAGCCGTGAACCTTCAGGGTCATGGGAAGCCGAACCGTCGAAGGCAATATCCTCACCCTCTTCGCCGGAGTACGGACCGCCTGCCTGTGCAATTTGATATTCATCAGGATTGGTGAACTTGTCAACTTCAATGATATACTTCTGGAAAGAGGAGGCACCTTTCCTATTTTTGACTTTAACGACGACGTCAAAATCTCCTGCTGATGCAGGAAGCCATTCTATGAGACCGGTCTGCGTGTCGATCTTCATGCCTGCAGGAGGATTATCCAGTGTGTATGTAAGGGTATCTCCCTTCACGTCGGTTGCCAGGGTGTTGTAGGTGTACGGCAAACCTGCCAGAGCATGGGTAACAGGGTTCGAGTAGATGACAGGCTGGTAGTTCCACTTGGGTATCCAGCTGTATGGATGAGCGCACCTTACCTGTGAATAGAACCACTGACCATCGGACAGTGCAGCCACGATATACAGGTACGTGGTGTCGGTTACCGACGTGTCCGTATAATTGAGGACGGCCGGCTGTAGCTCTGCTATCTTTTTGAAATTTTCAGGATTGCTTGCGTCTGTCCGATAGATCTTATACTTCTGCGTATTATCTCTTTTCGGCCAGGTTATCACCACCTTTTTGAGTTTTGCATGCAAAGATATTGAGAAGGCTGGTTTGACGGTGATATAGCAGGTGTATGGCCCGGTGCGAAACCTGCCATCGTTGGTGTAGAGGGACACGGCGTGAGTGCCTTCAGGCAAGATGACTTCCGGATTAGGACCTGCTGCAGTGGTGAACGGGCCATACCATTCATAAAAACCCGGATCACCTTCAATGCCTTCAAACAAAGAGCTGTCCAAGGGTATTTCATAGCCTGCGAGGAGGTTTTTTACAAAGACGATCCTCCCCTCATCCTCTGGCTGTCCGGCAGCGGATATCGATCTGATGGATATCAGAGTCGAAACCAGAAGAATAAGCACATAACAGCATGCAGTAACAGCGACAAACCCTAAGCCTGCCAGAATATATAAAGGCAGGCCCGGGAAGTCTCGTCTGTTGGGAATAACCTCCTCCAATCCGCTTCAAGGAAGCGGTTGCTAGAACAACTTAATAAAGGTAATGCAAAAATCATACGAGCTTGTGGATAGTACGATTTCAATGACTTACTCCTCGAGTCGATCCAACAAAGTGCTTCTTGAGAGAAAACATTACCTCATCAATGGGAAGTTTGTTTCTCTTAAGGTATGAAGAATGGCTTTTCAAATCTACAATAATGGGTTATCTGGGGTATCAAGAGGTCGAATAATGATAGGGATTGTTTATCTCTAGTTAAAGTATAAGGCGATAAATCCTTGGCACTATAGTTGCCGATATGATGAAGATAATGAAAAGCAAGCAAGATAAAACAACTATAATTGTAATAATAAGCATTATGCTCTTTGTCCTCGGTATGTCCATGCCTATGCTTGCATCTTCCGGCGGAGGTATAGATAGACAAAAAGTGTTCAAGATCGTCATCGATCCGGGGCATGGAGGAAAAGATCCAGGCGCCATAGGACCTGGAGGTGCGAAGGAGAAAGACATTACATTGGCCGTGAGCAAGTCACTTGCTTCACGCCTGCGCGAAGGAGGTATTGAGGTATTTCTTACTCGAAACGGCGATACGTTCATCCCGCTTGAAGAACGCACGGCCTTTGCAAACAAGAAGAAAGCAAAACTCTTCATATCTGTCCATGTAAACGCAAACGATAGAGAATCATTTCAGGGGATTGAAACCTACTTTCTCAATCTGACCACTGATGCATCTTCGCTTAAGGTGGCTGACAGGGAAAACGCTGTAACCTC
>DATKLV010000309.1:0-4787 GCA_035542255.1 Desulfomonilia bacterium
GTCGAGGGTTCGATTCCCTTCGGCTCCACCACGATGAAACCCCTCCATAAATAATTCGGACATAATGCCGGGCTATCCGTTCCTATGATATTCATCAGGGGAATCGGTATTCATGTTTGATGGTAGATGTCTGGCCGCAAAAATAAATCCGAGGGCGATAACAATGGAAAGGAAGGCTATTGTGTATGCGAGGGATTTTCCGTGCCATAATCCGGCGAACCAGAGCCTTAACTCATCCGCAAGAACAGCCGCCTTGCCTCCATAGAGTTCCAGATCATGCGAATACATCTTGGTGTCTTCCGGCATGATCGGATAGACAGAACCGCCTACTACTTCGTAACCCAGAGCCCCGCCCGCATCGTCTTCAGCTGTCCGATAGATAGAGACGGCACTGACCAGACCCGCTATCAGAACAAGCGTGGCTATGGAGAGAAGGAGTAGTCTATAATCTTTCCATTTCATGCTTAGGCTGTCTTATGATCCGTCCTGCATTAAGGTCAATCATACAGCAACACGGCATGTCTTAAAACGAAGATTTGATCACGCCTGTTTGTTTGTTGATCGTAAGGGTCCCCTGCGGCACACCATCCTTTGAGATTATTATGGCATGGAACTCATTGTCTTTTTCAACGATTTGACCGGACCTGAGATCACGATCTCCGGAGAGGTATAGATAATTATTGACGAGAAACCTGGCTTGATCCAAGGTGACCGGTTCTTCCAATGGAGGCGTTTTTCTCTCAAACTCCATCCGGTATCTGTTCCTGTATTCCTGATAACCGTTGATGTCCGGGCTACTGTACCCACTGCTCTCAGGGCACACCGGACAAACCAAATTATTATCCCCGCCGCCTGAGTATTTTCTGTCATCAGAATCCCTGCGGGCATATGCCGGCACGGGCCCGGCGAACAGGATTAAAAACATCAATGCCATCAATATCCTTACCTTTGTCAGCTTCATACATCCTCCTTGTGAAACCGAGGATATTCATCCATTGTTTTGTTAATAAGACTGTAGGGTATGTTGCTGAAAAATCAACCCTGCAGTTATATCGTGATAGGGTTTGCCAGCGATTATCAGGGGGTTGGTCTCATTGCCCGTTTCTCCTTTTTTTTAAACCCAGTTGTACTTCCGGCTCATCAAAAATAGAATGTAAAAGGATAAAGGAGGGCATATGAGCAGTATCCATTTCAGGACTGTGAGATTCATCCTCTACGGTCTCATCGTTATATTCATGCCGGTTATGGCGCTTGCTCAATCCGATCAGCAAAACTCCGGCTCAGCACCTGTAGGACAACCATTGGTAAGAGAAGGAGATTTAGCCCTGAAACTGGCATCGGAGCTGGGAGTAACAAATACCGACGATGAGGTGGAAGCCGAAAGCTCTCTGGGAGGGCTCGATATTCTACCCAGCAACGGGTGGATAGCCGACTACCCGGTCACTCCTGATATTATTATCGAACTACAGAATACCGTGGGCGCCGCTTCATCAGAAGGCAGGTTATCGATGAACAAAGACGGGGCTCTCAAGAAGTTTGATGATGTGGTTGCCGGCTTTGGTTTGTCGATAAGTCCCTACACTGCCGGTACGAGCACTACACCGGCTCCTGCAAATTGCCAGGATTACACAGACTCCGAAGGGATAATCAGCAGTTATTCAGCCGAAGGGCCTCCCGTGGTCACCTATTATTGTCCCCCTCCGGATTATTATTACCTGTACACGTGGGTTCCTTGCCCTTTCCGGTGGTCTGACCGCCTGTTTCCCGGGTTCTTCATCCTACATGATTTCCATAGGGTTATTCATAGACATGGAAAAGTTGCAATTACCACAAATCATTTCAATGAGTTAAAATCTCACCATGTCTTCAGGGTCGACCCAGCGGAACGATTCAAAAGAAAAACCTTTGCCGGTATCGGTGTATCCCGCCCAAAAGATTTTATATCCACCGGGATCCCGAATAGCGAGCGGACCATCTTCAACGGATCTCATGCCCGGACCGCAACAGGAAGTATGACAGTGAGTCCGACCACACGAGGCCGCAGCATGGAAAGTGCTTCACCGCGTGGAGGGGAAAGGTCCAGCCCGCACCAGGATGGCGGGAGGAGTACCATTGAGAGGGGAAAGTAAATCCCTCTTTCCTCTCCCTGGGTACCCCACTCTGAAAAAAACTCATATCAATATGTTTGCATATCATCCCTTTTTCTGATAACTGGCTGCTGCAGAACAAGGTATACAACGTGGAGAATCCCGCACACAGTCTTATTTCCTATGTAGGTCAAAGGAGACGTATTCTCATCATCTGCCATAACAACCCCGACCCGGACACCATCGCTTCCGCAGCTGCATTGAGAAGTCTCTTTACCCATACATCCCGTTCCAAGGTCACCATCTGCTACAGCGGTGTCATCGGCAGGGCCGAGAACCGCCAGCTCACCCGCAGACTCAAGATCGAGATGATCCCCATAAATGAAATCGATTTCAAGGATTATTCAGTGGTCTGCATGGTGGACACCCAGCCGGGCTCAGGGAACAACTTCGTTCCGAAGGGGATCCTTCCGGATATCGTCATCGATCACCACCCCATGAGGAGAAATACCCCCACGTGTGCCTTTTCAGATGTGAGGCCCAAGTACGGGAGCACCTCCACCATCATGACGGAATATCTGCGCGAACTCGATCTCCATATGGATAAGATGCTCGCTACTGCATTGTTCTATGGACTGAAGACCGATACCAATGCCTTGTTGCGCTCATCCGCAAAAGCGGATCTGGATGCCTTCAATTACCTGTTCCCCAAGATAGCCCCCAAGACGCTTGCGTCCATAGAGAACCCCCGCATCCCCAAATCCTACTACCTGAAATTCGCTGACGGCATCAACAATTCCATCCAATACGGCGACGTGATCATCTCTCAGATGGGAAGGCTCAACAACCCTGACATTGCAGCTGAGATGGCCGATTTTCTCCTCAGGATGGAAAACATCCATTGGACGTTGTGTATTGGTGAATATCGCGATGACATGGTGATGTCCGTTCGCACATCCAGGAAAGGGTTATGGGCCGGCAGGGTGGCATTAAAGGTATTGCGCGGCCTCGGCACGGGCGGTGGGCATGAAAAAGCCGCCGGCGGCAGAGTGCATCTGTCCGGATTGACCCCTGAAGCCCGCCAGGAATTGAAAGAAAAGATCATAGACCGCTTTCTGAAGTCCGTGGGGTCCCACCAGAACAAGGAGCGCCGGCTGCTTGCAACCGCAGCATGAATCAAAGTCTTATCTCCATCCTCTCCTCTTCATCAATCACCTTAATTTCCTGATCATGAAAGCAACAGGGGATAAAGATGTATCCATGCCATAGGGTGGGCTCATGAAAGCTTTGAAAAGTCGATTTTCTGCAAAATGGCCTGAAACCATGATAAATCAGGAGAAAGCTTAAGAAATAAGGCCCTGATAACCAGAGCCCGGTTGTCCCATTATGTATCACTCTCCGACTGTCTGAATTTATCCTTGTATTTTTACACCGAAAGAGTATGAAGTCAGCCAAATCCTAACCATGATGGTTTATTGGATAAAGAAAAGGAGTGGGCATAATGAAAAAGGTTTTTTATCGTTCGGTAATGATATGTTTGTTGCTTGCATTGGTGTTATCGGGCTGCGCAAAAAACGCTGCCAAGCAGACAGAGGAAGTGGCTCCACCGCAGAAGGCTGCTCCTTCCGAGTCAGGGCAGGGCATGAAGGCCCCTGAGGGAGCACCTGCTGAAACAGCAGCCCCGTCTACTGCAGCCGTATCCACCAGCTTTGATAAAAAGGTGTTCTTCGACTTCGACAAGTTCGACCTCAGTCCCGAGTCTATTGAGACCCTTAACGGGCTTGCGGCATTTCTCAAGAGCAATACGGCATTGAAGGTGAAGATCGAAGGCAACTGCGACGAAAGGGGCACCATAGAATATAATCTTGCCCTTGGCGAGCGCAGGGCAAAAGCGGCACTCGACTACGTCGTCTCACAGGGTATCGACGCAGCGCGCCTCACAACCATCAGTTACGGTAAAGAAAAACCTGTTGATCCCGGCCATAACGAGGATGCATGGGCAAAGAACCGTAGGGATGAATTTGTGTTCAGCAAGTAGGAGGGTATTGCCAATTGCAAACAGGGAATTAATTATTTTAGGAATTCGGAAGTCAGGCGGCATCAATAAGATTGGGCAGTAAGGGCTAAAAAAGGGGTAGACAAATCGTTCATTCTAGTTTATGCAAAAAACAGCACCATGGAATGCAATACACGATGGATGAGGAAGTGTTCCACAGGAAGAAATGCATCAACGATACATGCATCAGGTTCGGTTGCAGAGGCCGCTGCACTGATGCATGCACCATAGTACAAACCCCCTTATGTTCGTTGCTGTTGACATGGCACAGAAAAACTCGGTAATAGCTGAATAAAGCAAGATCACCTGCACCGATGGGAGCAAGGAGATACATGATTGAGGCGAGATTGGCAGGTTCAAAGCAACTCATTTACAGGTGATTAATATTAAGGATGAGGTAACACCACCTGCTGAATAAAATCGGCAGAAAATAAAAAAGATAGGAGATTATGACGATGAAGAAGGGTTCTTTATGGGTTTTGTTTGTGGTTGTAGTGTTTGGGCTTTTATTCAACATCGCTGCCTGCCAGAAGAAGGAAGCACCGACAGAGCAGCCGACTGTAACAGAATCAGCCACACCCCCTGCAGCACCTGAGGCAGCACCTCCCGCCGCAGCAACAACCGGCGGTGCAGCAGCCCCAGCA
>DATKLV010000310.1:0-8252 GCA_035542255.1 Desulfomonilia bacterium
GTCGTGAAGCTTATTAAAGACAGCGGCATCAACTGTTTTCTTGATCTCAAGCTCCATGATATTCCCAATACGGTTTCCGGCGCTGTCAGGTCGGCTGTCAAGACCGGGGCCGATATGATGACGATTCATATCTCCGGAGGAAGGGCAATGATCGTTTCCGCCCTCAAATCTGCCCGGGATGAGTCGCATGCACTGGGCATAAAGAGTCCGAAGATAGTGGGTGTAAGCGTCCTGACCTCATTAGGCGGTGATGACCTCAAAGATATCGGGATAGATAAGGACCCGGCCCGGCAGGTTGAACACCTTGCAATATTTGCCGCATCTCTGGGAATCGACGGCCTCGTGTGCTCCGCAGAGGATCTGCCCAAGGTCCGCCCGAATGTACCCGGATCCATCCTGCTCATAACCCCGGGGATCAGGCCCGGCTGGTCACAACAAGGAGATCAGAAGCGTATTGCAACACCAAGCTCTGCCCTTCGGGAAGGCGCGGATCTCCTGGTGATCGGCAGACCCATAAGTGAATCACCGGACCCTATTCAAGCTGTCCAGAAGATCATTTCTGAGATGGAAGCAGCTTAGACAGTCAATTGTTCTCACAAAACCAAATCACCTGATAATCTCTACGATAGCGAATGAAGACCTGTTGACCTCATAATGATTCTCCCCTATTCTGAATGACCATGTCTATCAGGATATGTGGCGGCTTATACGGTTCAATGCGCATAGAGAGCCCGGCTTCTCGGGTAAGACCTACAACCGATCGCGTGAAAGAGGCTATCTTTTCGATATTGGTCCATGATTTGGAGGGTGCAATGGTTCTGGATCTCTTTGCCGGCAGCGGCAGCCTAGGGATAGAAGCCATCAGCAGGGGAGCCGGCCATGTGACCTTTGTTGAAAAGTCGCTCGAATGCATAAAGGTGATCGAGCAGAACGTCAGAACCATAGGGGTTCAGGAGCTGGCAACCATCATCAAGTCGGATGCCGTGACCTACGTCAAAAACTGCATGACATCGTTTAATCTGATCTTCATGGATCCTCCTTACCATAAAGATCTTGCCTCCAAGTTGGCGCCTCATGTATATAACCTCCTCACGACAGGAGGGATATTGGTGGCCGAACATTCTGTCAGGGAGGAGATCCCCATGTCTGCATGGAAAACGAAAAGATATGGGGATACCGTCGTTTCCTATTTTATGAGGAGTGAGCAATGAAGAGGGTTAAGGTCGCTGTCTGCCCTGGGTCTTTTGACCCCATCACCCATGGTCACATTGACATCGTCCGCAGAGGCCTGTGTGTGTTCGACAAAGTGATCATAGCAGTAGGCCATAACCCCTTGAAACAGGATTTGTTCACTACGGAAGAAAAATTGGACATGATCAAAAGATCCGTAGCGGGGAATCCGCGAATAGAGGTGGACTCATTTGAGGGTCTGCTCGTGGAATACATCAAGAAGGTTGGGGCCTGTGCAATCCTGCGCGGGCTTAGGGTCATCTCGGATTTCGAACTGGAGATGCAGCTCGCCCTCATGAACAGGAGATTAAACGATCAAGCGGAAACATTTTTTCTCATGACTGATTACAATCATCTCTTTGTCAGCTCGACCATAGTCAAGGCTACTGCCGCAGCAGGCGGATCGGTCAAAGGTCTGGTCCCAGAACCTGCCCTGGAGAAGCTCCTTGAGAAGTTCCCCCATATGAATACCACGTATCACAAGTAAGGAGGGTTACCATGAAGATATCAAAGCTCGTATCCAGGATTCCAGGTTCTCCCACCTTGGCTTTGACCGCGAAGGTCAATGAACTCAAGGCAAAAGGCAGGGACGTGATCGGGTTCACCGCCGGAGAGCCCGACTTTGATACCCCTGAAAATATCAAGAACTCCGCTGTTGAAGCCTTGGCCCGCGGGGACACGAAGTACACTCCTGTCGGAGGAACCCCCAAGCTGAAGGAAGCGATCTGCATGAATATCAATGCGGACTACGGGATCAAAGTGTCTCCTGAGAATGTCATCGTCTCTTGCGGCGCAAAGCACAGCCTGTACAACCTTTTTCTCACACTGTTTGAGGGAGGTGATGAGGTGATCTGTCCCGGACCGTACTGGGTCTCCTACCCTCCTATGATTGAGATGACCGGTGCGTCCCCGGTGATCATAGATACGCGGCCGACAGGCATGAAACTTCATGCAGACGTGGTGGCCGAGACCATCACCAAGAGAACAAGGGGCATCATCATTAATTCACCATCGAACCCCACTGGCATGGTCATCGAAAAAAAGGAACTGGAAAAGATTGCCGAATTGTGCATGAAGAACGACATCGTGATCATTTCGGATGATATCTATCGTAAGATCATCTTCAATGGACTATCATTCTTCAACACGGCCATGATAGCACCTGAAATCGCAGAGCGGACCTTCATCATCGACGGATCTTCCAAGACCTACTCTATGACCGGCTGGCGCATAGGGTACTGCATTGGAAACAGCAAGGTCATCAAGGCCATGGAGAGGCTGCAAAGCCAGAGTACATCGAATCCTACAAGTTTTGCCCAGGCAGGTGCCATTACCTCATTAATTAATGACCAGACCAAACCCCTTGTGGAGGAGAGAAGAAAGATCTTTGAAAAACGGAGAGACCTCATCGTTTCCAAGTTGAGAGAGATACCGGGGATCGACATCATCCCCCCGAACGGAACCTTCTATGCCTTCCCCTCTATAGATGGTTATTTGGAAAGGTTTGGAGATGCAGCGTCCTTCTCGGAATACCTTATCGAAAAGGCCCTCGTGGCTATCATCCCGGGCGGAGAGTTCGGCGCCCCGAACCATGCCAGATTTTCATTTGCCACCTCGGAGGAAAACATCATCAAGGGCCTGGACAGGATCAGGGAAACGCTGGCCTTACTGTAATCAGGTAATAAGAAGTCTAAAGAATTAGATAGCAACACCGATAATACTAATAGCATTGAATTTGGGGAGGGGGTCCTCAATGAACATAAATACACTCGGCTACCAAGCATATAAAAAGACCCAGATCCAGACAGCTGATCAGGGAAATTTAATACTTATGTGCTATGATGGCGCGTTGAATTTCATCAAACAGGCCATAAAAGCCCATGATGAGAACGATCTTGCAATAATGAATGAGTTTTTCACCAAGGCGCAGAATGTCATGTGGGAATTGACCAACGGCCTGAACTTCGAAGCAGGTGAGATCGCATATAATCTCGATTCACTTTATAATTACATGATCAGACGCCTCATAGACGCACAGTTCCATAATACTACCGAGCCGGCAGAAGAGGTTGTCAACTACCTTAAGGAGCTCAGGGAAGCATGGCAGACAATCATCCTGAAGCAGCCCTGAATCTCATTAAGTCATGGCGTGGTATTCTTCGCAAAGAAGCTGAAGCTCTTTCGCAGGGGAATATCCCTGAGCTGGAAAAGCTCTTTCAAAAAACTACCGCTATCCAACAGCGGCTTGGTGCCCTGTTTGCAACATCGAAGTCTTTAGTAAAGAACAAGAATGTCACGTCTGTGGTCAAAGATCTCCTTCAGGAGCAGGGGGATATCATTGAATCCCTGAAAGAACAAACCGAAGAGCTCACAAAGAAAATCGGCACATTGAGAAAGAGCAAGACATCTCTCAATGGGTATAAGCAGAAGAAACCTCCTTCAACGCATTTCATGAGTAAACGCACCTGATATTCCCACCGGGGACAAGTTGACAGATGGAATAATTTCTCTTAGTCTGTTGGTCTATGCAGATCCTACTCTCATCGGGCTCTCCGAGACGAAAAGAGCTTTTCTCACTGCTTGGAATACCTTTTCAGATAATGGCCCCGGATATTCCCGAAGTTAAACAGAATAATGAGTCGCCCCGAAATTTCTGTATGCGGATCAGCAAGGAGAAGGCGTACGTTCTGTCACGGCAATACCCTGATGCACTTATCATCGGGGCGGATACGATCGTTGTCATAGACGGGATGATACTGGGAAAACCAAGGGACAAGACCCAAGCATGTGCTTTCTTAAGACTCCTCCAAGATAGAGAACATGATGTCTTGACGGCTTACACAATAGTACTTGGGAAGAAACACACCTCAAAAGTCGTCCGTACAAAGGTGAGATTCAGATCCATGACCAATAAAGAAATCGCCTGGTATGTCTCCACCGGTGAGCCCATGGACAAGGCAGGGGCATATGCTGTTCAAGGCATAGGGTCTCTTTTTATCGAGAAAATCCAGGGGTGTTATACCAATGTTATCGGCTTGCCCCTTTCCTATCTCTATGAAGATTTGAAAAAGTATGGAATACAGCTACACATCGATTCAAGGTGAGGTTTCAATCATGAACGGTTATGTATTGGCCATTGATCAGGGCACAACAGGCAGCAGGGTTATGATCCTCAATGATAAGGGCCAGGTTGTAGGATTGGCCTATTCAGAATTTCCCCAGATATATCCCCGACCGGGATGGGTCGAGCACGAACCTGAAGTTATATGGCAAACCACTTTAAGTGTCCTGAGAAAGGCCATGGAAGCCGCGTATGTCCAGGCATCGGAGATAGGGGCCATCGGAATCACCAATCAACGGGAAACCACGGTCTTGTGGGAGAGAGAAACATTGAGGCCTGTGTATAACGCCATAGTGTGGCAATGCAGGAGATCGGCCGAGATCTGCGATATATTGAAGCAAGAAGGCTATGAACAGATCTTCCAGGAAAAAACGGGCCTCGTGCTTGATGCTTATTTCTCCGGAACCAAGGTAAAATGGCTCCTTGATACAATTCCCGGCTTACGATCCCGTGCAAAATCCGGAGAGATAGCTTTCGGTACCATTGACGCCTGGATCATTGCCAAGCTCACTAAGGGGAGACTCCATGTAACGGACTATACTAACGCATCAAGGACGATGATGTTCAACATCCATGAAAAATCATGGGATGATCAACTGTTGAAGATACTCGATATACCTCGGGCCATACTTCCCCGTGTCGTATCTTCAGCAGAGGTCATCGGCAAATCGGACCCTGAAGTTACGGGCGCAGCCATTCCTATCGCGGGCATCGCCGGCGACCAGCAGGCGGCGCTGTTCGGTCAGGGCTGCTTCGAGGAAGGCCAGGCAAAGAATACCTACGGGACCGGTTGCTTCCTCCTCCTCAATGTCGGTGATAAAAAAATTAATCCCGGCAACGGACTTATCCTTACCTTGGCCTGCAATGAAAAAGGCAACCCTTGTTATGCACTCGAAGGCTCGGTTTTCATCGGAGGGGCTGTTGTGCAATGGCTTCGCGACGGACTCGGAATCATCGCCGATGCTGCCCAGTGCCAGGCGATTGCAGAAAGCGTCAGCGATTCACATGGCGTTTACATGATCCCGGCTTTTGCCGGCCTGGGGGCCCCCTACTGGGATATGTATGCCCGCGGTGCCATCATGGGGATTACACGCAGTACTACCAAGGCGCATATCGTGCGGGCGGCGCTTGAGGGCATTGCCTATCAGGTGAAGGATCTCATCGGTGCATTCGAACAATGCACAGGAGGATCGTTCTCCGACCTGAAAGTCGACGGAGGTGCCTGCAAAAACGATTTTCTTATGCAATTCCAGTCCAACATCCTGGGTTGCCCTGTGGACAGGTCTACTCATATAGAATCCACGGGCATGGGCGCTGCTTATCTGGCAGGAATAGCAACAGGCCTCTGGAAGCCGGGTGATGAAATCAAGGCTCTAAGGGGATCGGACCGTGTCTTTTCCCCGGAGATAGATGCAGACACGAGAGAAAAGATGTATTCAGGTTGGAAGGAGGCTGTGGCCAGGGTAATATCCAACCACTAAAACCACATGAATTTTTTTGAATATATCGGCAGAGCGACAATTGCCTTTGTGGAAGAGCTGGGCTCTTTTTTCATCTTCTTCTTCAATGCCTTCACCTATCTTTTCAGGCCGCCTCTTTTCATCAATCAACTTTTCAAGCAAATGGAGTTTATCGGGATTCGTTCAACACCGGTTGTGATGCTTACCGGGGTGTTTTCCGGGATGGTAAGCGCTCTGCAGACCTACCACGGATTCAGCCTCTTCGGCGCGGAATCCCTCGTGGGTTCCACAACAACATTAGGACTGCTCAGGGAACTGGGGCCGGTACTCGCTTCACTCATGGTTACCGCCCGGGCAGGCTCGGCAATGACTGCTGAGATCGGCATAATGCGTGTGACCCAACAGGTCGATGCCCTTGTCGTTATGGGTGTTAATCCTTTCCAGTACCTCATCGTGCCGCGGGTAGCAGCAACGATCATCATGATGCCCATGCTCACCCTTATCTTCGACAGCATCGGAATGATCGGATCTTACATAGTAGGAACGATAGTCCTTGGTATCGACAAAGGGGTATTCATGGCCCGGATTGCCGAGTATGTTGTGTACAAAGACCTGTTTTCAGGATTGATCAAAGGCGCCTTCTTCGGGGCTATTCTTGCGATAGTCGGATGTTACAAGGGATACAGCACGAGCGGGGGCGCAGAGGGTGTCGGCAAGGCAGCCACACAATCGGTAGTCATCTCTTCGGTGAGCATCCTCATAGCTGACTACATTCTTACTGCCGTCATGTTCTAAAACAGGCCGAAGGCTCAATCGGGGTTAACCCATGGCCTCTGCCGCCGGAGAAGTCATAGCAATGGCATCAACGGGGCATTCCGACGCACAGAACCCGCATCCGATGCATGCTTTACTGTCATTAAGATAAGGATACCCATGCGTATCCCTGGTATCTTGAGGCCGGGAAAGATCAAGGCAGTTAACCGGACAGGCATCGATGCACATGTTGCATGACATGCACTGTGTAATGTCGATGTTAGGACGCTTCCACTGGGTGCGCTTCATCATGATGCTGAGTTTCCCATGCTGGTCAAGAACCGAGGCATGCGGACACACACGGCCGCATGCACCGCATTCAATGCATACATCAGGATCGATGACATGGATCTGTTTCTTCTCGCCGGTTATGGCCGTAACAGGACAGATCTTTTTACATGCCTGGCAGCCGACGCAGTTTTGTGTAATCGTATACGGCATCTCTCTCCTCCAGGTTTCTCAGCCGATTCCTATTCCAAGCCGTGTCAAGCATTTCTGGGTCGGTTTCCCCGTGGCCGGGTCCCATTCGAACTGGGACCAGTAATCACTCATCATCTTCTCAATCTGAACGGCCCTGCCCTTATTGGCGCCTTGTATCAAGGGAGCCCTGCCGAGTGCCCGATCGCTCAGCTTGTTCGCCCTTGGGTCTATCCCATGCTTGATGTTAAAGGCTTGCTTGAGGGTCTGGATACGCTCTCCTATCTGCATGTACTCCTCTGGAGTTTTAGCCCAACCCGTAGCAGCATTCAGCCAGTCAAAGGTAGGCGTCCTGGTGATCCCTAGAAAAGACCCGAACAAGCAGATGCCCGATCCATTCACAACGCACATGTACTTGCTGCATGCAGCCGATTCTTGAGCTTGTTTGACACTTGCCTTATACCTGCTGTCCTTGAGAGAGATCTCAAAAGGCCATTTCTTGGGCAACCCTTTTACCTTCTTCCAGAGCTGAAACATCTCGTAATAGAGGTATGCACCGACAGTGTGCCGCCCGGGGGTCGGTTCCACTGAATAGTGCACCGCAAAGCCGGGGTCCATTCTCCCATCATGCATGGCAGGCTCCTGACCGCCGGCATGTACCGCATATTTCTCGGACCCTTTGCCGATTTTCTTGGCCGCCACCTTTACCCCATCAGCCAGTATGTCTCCGATACCCTGTCGGCTGACCATCTTTTCGAGGAGCGTTTTAATCGCCTTGGTGCTACCCCAGTTCAGCTCCACCCCTCCGGTGTCCTCCTTGGTGAGGATTCCGTTCTCATAACATTCCATGGCAAAGGCAATTGTAGCCCCTGCGGATATGGTGTCCATGCCTGCCCGGTTCAGCATCTCGTTGAGATCGAAGAGGCTGTCGGTGTCCTCATTCATGCAGAGTCCGCCGAGAGCAAGCACCGATTCATATTCCGGTTTATGTGTATCCATATCCTTGCCGGGCATTGAGCATATTCCCCCACAGCCAAGGGGACAGGAGTAGCAGTGGTATTTCATCTTTTCATATTTGTTGATGCGGTCGGGATTGGCTGATCCCGACCTTTTCATGCCCCAGTCAACATTGCTGCCTTTCCAGTTTTTTATGGGAGAATCACCCCATTCCACTGACATCTGATTCAGGCCTCCGGTACCCCACTTCCTCA
>DATKLV010000311.1:0-8171 GCA_035542255.1 Desulfomonilia bacterium
ATTGGGTAGCAGGAGACCGCTTGCGGTAATCTCCTCAATGGTCACTTGGTGCCATGCAGCAGGATCTTCCTGTGAGGTCTTTTTCGTATCATCAGCCTGTTTGCCAGCACCCGATCCGGATCCACCACCCCCGCAACCGGAGAACAAGGCAAGAAACAGGATGAGGCAGCAAATAGGGAATATTGATCGAAGATCAATTCTTCGAGATATTCTTGGTCGCATGGTATAACTCCTTTGCCTTGGGGTGTATTATGCCATCCCCTTGTTCTTTCTCAGAAAGGATCGGAAGCCCCTGATATATCTGCAGGGCCTGTTCTTCATGCCCATAGTATCTGAATAAGCCTGCCAGATTAACCCGTGCGCACACCTGATTCGAATCAACGGCAATGGCCTTTTGAAAAGCATCTTTGGCGAGATCGTCTTCACCGATGGAAAGACAGGATACACCGAGGCAATTATAGAGGGCTGCTTGCACAACTGTGTTCTGATTATTCTTTTCATCCAAGGCCTTCTGAGCGATCAAAATTGCATGCCGATAATCCCCACGTTGCATATAAGCCATGCAGAGTGTAAGGAATGCCTGTGGATCGGGTTTACCCTTGAGCAGTTGCTCGTGAAGCCCTTTTAATTCCTGGTCCAGCAGACACTGTCCCCCGATCTCGGCAGAGGAGGTGGTCCCTGAAAATGATGTATACTTCTTGGGGAGTTCCCCCGGCTTTGCAGCCTGATTGAAGTACCCTGCCAGTTCAGGATCGCATATCTCCCATTTGTGGCCCTGCTGGATGCATGTCCTGAGATATTGTTCCGCCTTATCCTGATAGGCCTGCGACTTCTGCTGGATGATCTGGGTGTACTGGTCTTTCTGTTCAGGAGTCAGATCTGCAGGCAATGGCGATTCTTTCAGGAAACGGGAGAATTCACTGTTGATGACATATGACTGATAGCAGGCCATTAAAGCCCACTTCGATGCCTTTAGGAGTATAACGGACTGGTACCCTTTTTCCAGCTTCTCCAACAACTTGGATTTTTCAGCAACTATGTTATTGTCAATCTGTTCATGCAGCTTAAGTCCCATGTATTTCTTGTAATCGAGGTCCATCTGCGCATAGACCATATGCGCCATGTCGCTTAAGAGCTGCTGGTCAGCATGGGATGCTCTTTGCTGGAAGGCCTTTTCAGCCCTTTTCAGGAATGGATCTGCGCCGCCTGTATCACCGGCCTCAAGATAAAAAGCGGCAATAGATGCATCGGCTCGGATCTTGCCGGTTTCAGTAAACCTATCTCTGCTTTCCTTGAGAACCCGTATTGCTGCTTCGCTATCACCTTGTCTCAATGAGTTCTCAACCAGAGAAAAAACAACCTCCTCCACCGTTGATGCATCCTTTGGTTTCAAGGAAATGAGTTTCTGATAATCCTTGCTGGAAAGATCGTACTGTCCGAGACCTTTCCTGATATGACCGGCCTGCAGAAGGAAATCCCGGGTATTCTTGTGGTCAGGGATCCTCAATGCGAACGATTCGAGGTAATCGGCTACAAGCCTGAATTGGGCCATGCGGATGGAGCTGTCTATCATGGTATTCAGGGTTCCCTCCACCGCTTTCGATTTGGGGTATTCCTTGATGAGATTGGCGCCGGTAGTGAGTAGTGTCTTGATATCACCCTTTTCCTTGCTTGAAAGGATAACCGCATTCAGGGCCTGTTCACCCATACCTGTTGACGGGCTCTGGGAGGCATACTTTATGAGGTCATCCTTCCCTTTGTCCCAATCGCCCAGGGCTGCAACTGTTAGAGAAGAGATCACCTTGTTCTGGGTTGATTGCACTATGACCGCAACCTCACTCTTCAGCTGCTGGTCCGGGATGTTCGAATCATTTAAAATTCCATTACCAAAGGTGATAAGTCCTTCGTAGTCTTCCTTGAGGTTGTATGAATCGAGAACCATATGAACAGCTGCCTTGCTGGCCTCTTTAGACGGATAGGCCTTCACATATTGGGTGAATTCACTGATTGCCTTATCGTAGTCACCGGCATCATAACTGACCCAGGCCACGTTGAACAACACATCCGGAACGCGCTGCGATTCGGGGAATGAGCCTGCATAAAGCTTTCCCGTCGACCTGAGGCCTTCGCGAGCAAAAGCAGTCTCGTAGGCATTGAGTTTCTCTTTCTCCTTGAGTGCATCATAGTAAGAGATAACCGCACCGTAGAGTTTCTCTTCCCTCTCGGCATCCTGCTTGCCCATACGCGTGAAAAATGCCTCATATTGCTTGCCTGCCTTGAGATACTGCTGGGAAGAGAATAGGGCTTCGGCATAATTCTCGCTCATGTCAGCATACACAGGACTTGTTTCAAAAAACTCCAGGTAGGTCTTGTATGCCTCGGCTGCACGCTTGAAATCCTGCACTGATTCCTTCTTCCGTGCATCGTCATGGAGATAGGTTACGATATTCCGGGCATAAGGCTCAAAATCCGTCTGATCCTTGGTCTTCTGTTCATCAGTAACGTTAAGGGAATACTTTTCTTTCTTGAGGGACTTGACAATAAGGGCCACGTCCTGATCTGCATGCTCGTATGTGCCTATTGTCTGTACACACTCAAAGATGTTTCGGGCATACTCAAGAAGTTTGGCAGGATCCTGTTCAAGAGCGGATAACTGGCGGTACACTACAACTGCATGGGACCATTCCTTTTTGATGTAGTAACGGTTTGCCAGCTTTTCCAACACCGCAAGATAAACCTGCCGTGACCAGGAATAATTCTGGAAATAATTGAGGGCATCCTCGGGTGATTTATCCTTGTAACACTCCGTATAGCAGTAGGCCATATCCATGAGGGCCTCCTGCCTGATATCCACCCTTTTATAAGTATCTATCTCCAGCGCTTTACCCTTATCAGGATTTTGAACGACATCTTCAAAGAGCTTTATTGCGTCCTGGAATTTAAGCTGGTTTATATAACACCAGCCGAGTTTGTATCGTGCAATGGATATGGCGGTGCATGCCGGATAGTTGAGAACAGACTCATAATGCTTCTTGGCCGTATCGAGGTCCTGCTTGCTGATGAAGTAATCGCCAAGGAGCAGATACGATTCCGGTACATAGGGGCTGTTCGGATATTTGGTAATGATCGTACGATACTGAACCACCATATCATCGATCTGGTTCAACTCCCGGTACTCATGGGCCATGAAGAAGTGAACCTTGTCTCTGGCCTCGAACTCGGGGAAATCGTTCAGGATACGCTGATAGATCTCGATAGCCTGATTCTTCAAGCTATTGGCTTCCATCTGGTCAAGGGATGATGCTGATTCACCCTTATGTGTGCTCTGTACGAAATAGGTTATGCGGGATTGCTCTATGTATAATTCAGCCAGTCTCAGATACAACTCGGGAAGATAGGGTTTGTTCCTCGCCTTATGGATAAGTGCCTTGGTATTCTCTATGGCGAGTTCCACCTTCTTTTTATCTTCTGCAAGTTTTGAGAGATACTTGCTCTGCTCAACCTGTTTATCCTTCTTCTCGAATCCGTATTCATCAGCACGGACAGGATGCGGCATGAGGAGGACAAAAGACACGGCTACAATAATGAGCCACCGGATATTTTGTTGTATGTAATATGATGTCTTCATTTGAAAAAAATATCCCACTCTTCAAGATTTTTGCATTTATTGGGGAGAACCACCTTGAGATCGGACAGTTCGTCATTCCAGAATTCTCCCTGGAACGGGTAAACAACGACCTTTTCCGATATATCCTTCTTACCCTTTTTTTCATCCGAGTAATGGTACTGGCTGACCCGCTGGTACATATCGAGACCAATCTCGTAGGCCATGAGATGGGACTCCTCCTCATACTGAAGGAGGTCATTGGCATACTTTTCATATTCAGATTCAATCTGGATCTTCAGTACCGATGTGCTTTCCGCGATCTGTAAGGCATATAACTTATCCAGGTATTGATAGAGCTCATCCGATCCTTTACAATTTAACACTTTACATCCGGCCTTTTCCTGCTCCAGGAGCTGGAGGAAATCCCAGGTCTGTTTGATGTTCTTCTTGTTAAGGAGAAGCAGCAGCAAATCATTGTTCTCGGCTATCTTGGCCCTCTGATAGATACCCCCCAAGGCATTTCCGTAATGCCTCTTGAATTCATCCACCACGCTGAGCGCGCTCTGATAATGACAGACGTCTTTATAGATGAACGATTTCAGCATGTAGTATTCCGGGGTCAGATTATTCTTAAAGCTTGGGGCTTCGAAGGCGTACAAGAGTCCCATGGCCTTTTCAGGATTTCCTATGCGGTACTGGGCCCAAGCCCTCTCAAGAAGATTTTGGGACTGGGAAAGGATATTTTCTTCAATGGTCGTGTACAACACGTCCGATTCTTTGAATTTGCCCTGCTCGTAGAGCAGCCTTGCCAGGGTCTTTCTTGCCTCATCCTTAAGGTTTTCATCTTGGCACAAACTCCTTAAGATCTGTTTGAGGAGATCTACTGCCTCGTCGATCCTGTTCTGATAGATTTTCAGCAAGGCCTTCTGGTTCAGATACTTATAGTAGTAATAAGTGCCGGGCTTGATCTTTGAGAAGTGATCGTCTCCCCAGGCAAGAAAACCATGATCCCAGTCATAGACACCCTGATAATAATGGATGAAATTCCCAAGATCACCATCCAGGAATCCGAATTCCTGATCACAGACAGTCTGCTGGATGATCAGGTCTTTGTCAAAAGGCTGGGTGCGTGATATGTCCTCGAAGATCTCAAGGCTATATTCAACAATTTTGGTGTTCGGCTTCCTGGATACGAGCCTTGCAAGAATCTCGGCAGCGGCATGGGAGTATCCCAATTTCTGCAGTGAGACCCCCAGGAAAAATTCCGCCCACTCATAGTCGGGTGCATCCGGAGTATACGTACTGACATACTGATAGAGATAAGGACAGGCTTCCTTATATTTCTGCCTTTCAAACAGATCATATCCTTTGAAAAAACCTGCCTGATCGACCTGGATCTGAGACTCCGGTTTTTTCATATCCTGGGCAGTCAAGTCGGCCGGTGCTGCCTCACAGAGTGAGAATCCCAGAATAATCAAACATATGATGAGAATGGGTATTTTATTATTCATGATTCTCTTTCTCTTCCAGATAGCCTTTGAGTTTGTGTACAGACTCATCCTGCTCCGTCTTATCGGGGAAGATGTTAAACTGGAATGATAGACCGACCCCGAAATAGACATTGTTCTCGGTCTTGTCCTTCTTCAGATTGATCAGATCTCTTATCTCCAGGGTCGTGCAAAGGTTTCTGTTTATAAAATACCGTGTACCTGCCCCTATGCTGATGGATGGGTCGCTCTCGGAATCTTTCTTTCCGTCACTGAACTTTTTCTCATAGTTGATCATGCCCCCGCCCAAGATGAGATAACTCTCATGGTTTATGATGCCCTTGTTCCAGAGGGCTTCTTTTCCATACAGGGGCTTAATGATGATGTTTGAGTGGACCATGTATTTGGGTTGCAGGAAGACTTCCGGTGTTACCCCGAAATCCTTTTCAAGCTTTCCTTTGATATCCTTTTCCTGGGTGAACATGTATTCGCCACGGACAACTTCCCAGGCCAGGTAATTATTGAAGTGATAGGTATATCCGATCCCCACAGGGTAGGCATTGAAGAAATTGTCATCCGGTATATACCCTAAGCTCAGGCTTATTTCGTGGTGCCTATCAAAGACCCGCTCCTGTATGGCAAATACCTTCTCATCATCCTTCGAGTCCTTACCCAACAAAGGGCTGGATGACATAATTAGGAACATAATCAAGATGCCGATGGTTGATCTTTTTTTCATCGCTATATACTCCTTAGAAACCGACAATATCGAATATAAACGGATAGGATACGATCACTTCGCTCCCCTCCGGCTGTGGGAATTCCCAGGTTTTAATCGCCGACTGAATGCATGAATGGATCTCTTGGGAATTGATCGTGGATGATTTGATCCTGACTTCACCGACCTTGCCCGACATCAATATCTTCCACTCGAAGACGACCCGCCCCATGAGCGAGGGGTTGGCTACCAGTGCTGTTTCGTAACAATGGGTGATCTCATCGAGGTGTTGATCAATGATCTTCTTCACCGCTTCACGGCTCATGCCGCCGCCTTGGACTTTCACGGTCTTGTTGAGTTGGGCGCTCACCTTTGCCTTAACCTGGCGATTACCCGTACTGCCCTTATCCAAAGCTGCAACCCAGCCACCTCCGCCAGGACCGCCAGAGCCTCCGGATCCGCCTGAACCTCCTGTTCCACCAGATCCGCCTCCACTTCTCAAGACTTGTGAGGAACCTTTGGTATTCACTATACCAGCCTTGGGTACCTCTATCCTTCCGCCATCAAGCTTCCCCACGATTCCGCCGACCTTGAACTGTGCCCTATTTCCAGCCGGACTGCTCACGGCGTCAAGGTTGGTAACCGCGGCCATGGCTTCGGTGGGTTTTATCCCGATATTATCTCCGATCATGCTCAGGATTCCTGTCTGGTTAATGTTCTTAGTAACTACATTACCGGTACCGGAACCACCTCCACCTCCACCACCAGGTCCATAACCGCCACCACCACCCGAACCGGAACCGCTGCCGCCACCCGAACCTGAGGCCCGTGAAGAGGCAACTCTTGATGACGAAGAATGAGTGCTGACATCACTGTGTCCAACTGGTGTTGTTGCTAGTCTTTTGCTGATTCTCTGAACTATCTGATCCCGTTGCATTTTAATGATCTCTGGTGATTTCTTCGGGAGTTCAGGGGGCTCTGTCATTTTTTTAATCTCATCCAACTGTTTGGTATCCACCTGAACGAAACGGTCCTTATCATGAGATATTGGTTCGGGCTTGTAGGTCGGCATCATGCCGAGGATGACAAGAAGGATGACGTGGAAGACAACGGATCTGCCGAAGTGCCGCACATATTCTTTGTTATTCTTGGGAGTTTCCTTGACCTGCGGGCTCTCTACAGGTATCGTCTGCCTTATCAGATATTCATATGCTCCCTCATGAACTATGACTTCTTCCTGAGCTGAAAGCCTCCGCGGGTGAACTTTTTTCATGCTGTCAGATAAAGACGCCCGGCCAGATATCCTTTCATGTCCTTTCTCTGAGGCTTTTACATCACTAGTTACCTGATCTTCCAAATACAGGAGAATCTCTCCCCTGCCTTTGTTCTCGGCCAGACAAAAAAGCCCGTGTTCCTGCTGTATTGAGTACTTCTCCTGCGCACGCAGGTAACGCACATCGATAATGGAATCACCTCTGCTCTTGACGACCTCCAGGATGATCTCTTTCCCTGCAGCAGTCTTTTTCCCTAAAGAAGCTGTTACGCTGAAGCCCTTGATCTTGTCTTTCAGAGAGAATGTCGCTTGGCCTTCATCATCTTCATCATCTTCATCATCTATAACTGATGATTTTCTTCCCGATTTGTTATCAGCCGTGCCATACCTGTCCGGTTCTGCGGCTTCATTTCTACTGAGAGTATTTATACTCACATTGCTATGTGTATCGAGGGCTTGAGCCTTTTCTATCTCATGAGGCTCCGGTTCTGTATCTTTATGGATTGAAAGGTTAGGATCTAAGCACGGTTCTATGGAGCATAGCGCCCCGGTGTTCTCAAACATGGATTGCAGTTCGTAGACAGTCTTGTAATCGGCATTCCGCTTCAAGATGGCCTTCTTGCCCGAGAACAACCTCTCTATGTAGGTATCATCTTTCTTGGACAAGAGTTTGAGATTATGTTTTACCTCTTTGAGAGTGATATCATCTCTGATCAGTCCTTCAAAGACGAGGTTATATCGTTCAGTACCATCCTGTGGAACATCCGTATCCATACCTGTTCCGGTTTGAGCGGTATCCATATCATATGGAGCCTTATGTGCATGGACTTGGTCTTGATTTTCATCACATGACGGCTGGACCACCTCCCTGATCCTCTCCGGACCTGGATCGGCGCACAAACTGTTTTCCGTTTGATCCTTCAGAGATTCAAGGGTGTCATTAAGGCGTTTCCCATTCTTGTTCATTTTGACTTTCAGGGTATACGGTCCGATGACCAGTGAATCTAGAGGGCCGATGCTCATGGCCTTATGTTCATTTTCCGTCGAAAAATCGTAAGGATCATAAGGGTCGGATTTCTTCATGGA
>DATKLV010000312.1:0-4619 GCA_035542255.1 Desulfomonilia bacterium
ATCCAGAAGGCCGTCTGAGCCAGTGTCCACTCCAGGAGGAACCTCAAGAGGAAAGCAAGGATCAATGCCGGGATAAATGCAAAGACCGCCCAGGGTACGAAGGTGGCTGAGGGTTTGAATACCACCACCATGCAAGCCGCCACAGACAGCATGATGGGCAGTGTCACCAGCTTGGCGGAAATATTGTCGGCAATATCGGAATGGATCGGATGTACAGGCTTCAGCAGAGCGAACGAAAGCACCCCTTCCCGTATGCGATACTCATATTCGTACATGATCCAGGTGTAGGTGGTATGGTTGACCAACATGAGAACTATGAAATAGGCTGCGAATTTCTGTGCGGTAAAGTCGCCTACACTTCCGCCCTGAGTGTTTGAAACAATCGACCATACAATGAGATAGATGAGCGGCTCCAGTACATGACCTATCATCCAAATAGCGAGCATTGCCCGATACTGGAGCATCATGACGATAGTCGTCCTGAACTGTTGGAGGTATATACCCAGAAGGGCTTTCACAGCACCTCCTGAGTAAAGATCCTATCGATCACATCCTCGATTGGAGGATCTTCAACAAGCAGGTCGATGACAGGCAGGTCGGCCAGCAGCTTTTCTGTTACACTGGCTGTTTCAGCCTTGGGAACACGGAGTGTGATGATCCCGTCCGAACAAGATACCACTTCGCCGTAGGATCGCAGATCGGCATCACAATCCGAAAGCTGAACCAGAATGGTTTTGTGGGCGGTAAACTGCTGAACCAGGCTCGACAGGTCACCGTCGAACAAGAGTTTCCCGTGATGGATGACGACCACACGCTTGCACAGCGCCTCAACATCGGCCATATAGTGGCTGGTCAAGAGAACCGTAGCCTCGAAGCGGCGATTGTATTCTGCAACGAAGGTGCGGATACGCCGCTGCATGGTGACGTCGAGGCCTATGGTGGGCTCATCGAGAAAGACAACACGCGGCCGGTGAAGGAGAGCCGCCGCGATCTCACACTTCATACGCTCTCCAAGGGAGAGGTTGCGGACAGGTTTCTGGAGAAGAGGACCCAATTCAAGGAGTTTGGTCAACTCATCGAGCATGCTCCTGTATTCCGCACCGGGTATGCGGTAAATTGCCCTGTTCAATTCAAATGAATCTAATGCCGGGACATCCCATACCAATTGGTTGCGCTGTCCCATGACCAGGGTTATCTGCCGCAGGAAATCTTTGTCGCGTTTAGCAGGCCTGAAGCCTAAAACAGCTACCTCGCCCGAGGTCGGATAAAGCAGACCAGAAAGCATCTTGAGCGTTGTCGTTTTGCCGGCTCCATTGGGGCCCAGGAAACCCACTATCTCACCGGGGGCAAGCTCAAATGTGATGTGATCGACAGCGCTTATCTCTCTTGTACGGCGATGTAGCAGGCTCTGGAGCGCAGCCATCACACCCCCTTCCCTCTCGCTTACCGTATATACCTTGGTTAAATCCTGGATATGAATGGCAGGTGGAGTCATGTCTGGACCGACCGGAAAAGGATCACTGGTGTCTTTTCCATAGTAATTGCTGCCTGCGTGTACCGAATAGTATCCATTATGTCCGGCATGCTAAATCTACTCTCATCTCATACACTTAAGAACAGATAGGTTTTTCTACATTTATCGATTCAATGTCAGTCACCGGTTCTCACCATTTCATCAATAGACACACAATGCACCTGAAACAAGGCCGTCCACTCAACTTTATATTACAACTGAAGCTCTGGCTTTCAATAGAACCTCATAGGGGAATCAGATCCGAATTTTATCGTGCAGGAATAAATAACAAATCGATATCGCCTTCTTATGCTATTTCCCGCCCAATATCTTAACTTAATGGAGATCGATGCCGATTGAATTAGTATCATATAGTTTCACAAGTATAATCATGTGGAGAGGTCATTATGGAACCGATCAAGGTTATCGTCCGATTCATGGACGGCAAGGTCATGAAGGGATACGCCAATGACTTCAACCCTATCCGCCCTTCTTTTCATTTTAATGAGAATGTCGGATCCGCGCTGAGTCAACCAATCCTGATAGAGATAAAGGATCTCAAGGCGATATTCTTTGTAAGAACCTTTGAAGGCAATAGTGAATATGCGGAACGAAATAATTTTATGCAGGGTGATCTGATCCAGGGACGCAAGGCTGAAGTTACTTTCCCGGATGGCGAAGTCATCCGGGGATCCACCATGGGATATGATGCCCAGCGGCTAGGATTTTTTCTCGTGCCGGTTGATCCGAAAAGCAATAATATCCGAATCTTCGTGGTCACAAAGGCGGTAAAGAATTTTCGATTCTTGTAGATATACCAAACGGCTTGATACTCATCTCAAGGCTTTAATTTCCCCCTGATAATAAATCATTCAGATTCAATTACCTGATGCCCTTCAATGTACTTCCAACCGTCTGAACTCCTTGATGTTCATACCGGTCCACTTCTTGAATGCACGGCGGAGCGTGGTGGCCTCGGAAAAGCCGATGCGGCTGGCGATCTGGTCAACGCTTAGGCTGGTCGTTATGATGTATTCCTTTGCCAGTTCCACCCGGATTTCATCAAGAATCTTCTGGTAAGTGGAATTTCTCTCGAGCAGGCGCCTTCGTAGGGTTCGCGGACTCATGGCCAGGTTGGCGGCGATCTCGGGCAGCCGAGGGAACTGGCCCAGTGAAGAGATGATCGCATCCCTGATGGTGCCTATCAGCTCGTCGGAACCCTTGAGCTTGGCCATGAGCTCTTGGCATTGCTGCTTGCATATGGCGGCAAGCTGAGGGTTTCCCATGGAAGTGGGGACATCCTCGAAGGGAAAGCAGATGCGGAAGAGGTCCACATCCTTGTTGAAATATACAGGACACTTGAATATCTTCCGGTAGAGGTCGCCATGGCCGGGGTCAGGGTAAGACAGGTTTATCTCAGTAATAGGAAAGTCCTGGTCCGATATGAAGTCGGAGCCGGAAAAAAAGGTTGCGATAAGCTCCTCCACTGCAAAAATCCATGTCCGGGGGCAATCCATGGGAAAGGCCGGCCTGATCTCCCATGTGGAGCAATCGTTCTCCTTCCTGTAGGAAAGGGTAACCAGGGAGCCGTTCAACTCCCAGAACTGCAGGGTGACCTCATTGGCCTCCCCCAGGGTCGGGCTGCTGATGATGGCATATCCCCAGATACCGAGCTCTCCCAGGTTCGGCTTCTGGCCCAGGTGCAGTGCCAGAGCAGGGTCGCCGGTTTCATCGAGGGCATTGCCCACGATCCTGAGGTAGTCTGCCTGGGCGATCAGGGCATTCTCGTCTTTCATCCATTCCTCGGACAGGTCAGTGCCTTTCAGGACCCGGTTTAAGGGGACACCCCTTATGACAAGTTGATGGACCAGCCATTTCGCACTGTAGGAAGGTATCTTATCCTTAGCCAAATCGTCCCCCAGATGTGAAGTCATTAACCCTGAATGTTATAACATCTCAAAATACCGATTATGTCCCATATATCATGACACTAACCTTTTGGCCAGATTTATCACTTTTTTGACCTGACCTGCACTATACTTTGCACAACAATCGTGGCAATGAAATAATATGATGCAAGGCAAAGATGCATACATCCTGGCCATCGACCTGGGCACATCCGGGCCAAAGACCGCACTGATCTCTGTATATGGGGAGATTATCGACAGCGAGTTCCAGGAGACCAAGGTCATCCTGCTTCCGGGCGGGGGAGCCGAGCAGGACCCCGAAGACTGGTGGAGCGCCATCATGTCCACCTCGAAAAAGGTAATTGCCAAGGGTCTGGTGCAGCCTGAGGACATTGCCGCAGTTAGTGTAACAACACAGTGGTCTGGAACTGTCCCTGTGGACCGGGATGGCAGGAACCTGATGAACGCTGTCATCTGGATGGACTGCAGGGGCGCCGATGCATTAAAGGAAATCCTGAAGAGCCCCATCAAAGTCGAGGGATATCCCCCGCTGAAACTCATGAACTGGCTCCGGCTGACAGGCGGTGCTCCCGCCTCGTCGGGCAAAGACCCTCTCGCCCATATCCTCTGGCTGAAGAGGGAACGCCCTGATGTCTATGCCGGGACATACAAATTCCTCGAACCCAAGGACTATATCAATCTGCGACTGACAGGAAAGTTCGCTGCAACGTTCGATTCCATCCTGCTCCACTGGGTGACGGACAATCGCGACCCATCTCGCGTGGTCTACCACAACAAGCTGATGAAGATAGCCGCAATGGACCCTGAAAAGCTCCCCGACCTGATCCGGGCCGTGGACATACTCGGGCCGGCAAAGAAAGAGGTGGCCGAAGATCTTGGATTGAGGCCCGGTACGCCCGTTATCGGCGGCACGCCGGATGTGCCTTCTGCATGCGTGGGCTCGGGCGCGGTGAGAGACTTCGAGGGTCATCTCTACATTGGCACCTCATCCTGGATCTCGGCCCATGTCCCCTTCAAGAAGATCGACCTCCTCCACAGCTTCGGTTCCTTCCCCAGCCCCATTCCCGGCCGATATCTCATCCTTACCGAGCAGGAATGTGCCGGCAAATGCCTGACATGGCTGAGGGACAACATCCTGTATCATAAAGACGAGCTCATGGTTGAGGAGAACACCCCTG
>DATKLV010000313.1:0-3851 GCA_035542255.1 Desulfomonilia bacterium
CTCGCCAGGAAAGATGAATCCGGAGAGATTCTACCGGGCAAGGAGCCCGGTGAGTAGGGCAACCACGGACCAGGCGAGAGCGACGGAGAGGAAGGCCCAGTCGGGCCGGGAGAAGGCTTTCTTCTCTACGAAGGGGCGGGAGTGCCGGCCATGGTTCTGGAGGGAAGAAAATAGCCGGAGAATATGAAAAGATAATGTTTATTACATAAACAGTCTTACGAAAGTTGCCAATATTAACACCAGGAGTGAGGAATGTATGCATATCCCTGATGGTTACCTGGGCCCGATTACGTTCATAATCATGTACCTGATTATGATCCCCATCTGGCTCTATGCGGGGTACAGGGTACAGAAAACCCTGAAGTCACGGCAAGTACCCTATCTGGCGCTTGCTGCTGCGTTCTCCTTTGTCATTATGATGTTCAACGTGCCAATTCCGGGTGGCAGTACCGGCCATGCGGTGGGCAGTGCGCTGGTCGCGATCATCCTTGGTCCATGGGTGGCCGTCATAACCACCTCAGTTGCGCTCCTCATCCAGGCTATCCTCTTCGGGGACGGCGGAATTACGGCGTTCGGTGCGAACTGTTTCAACATGGCCGTCGTGATCCCGTTTGTCGGGTATTATACCTATAAGCTGATCAGTGGGAATACCCCTATCACCTCATACCGCCGCATCGTGGCTGCAGCCATTGGTGGATACCTTGGCATCACCGTTGCAGCCGGAATCGCCGGTGTCATGATGGGCCTTCAGCCGATCCTTGAGCATACTGCAGCAGGAGTTCCCCTGTACATGCCCTATGGGCTGAACATAACTGTACCAGCGATGTTGTTTGAGCATATGTTCTTCTTCAGTTTTGTCGAAGCCATCGTTACTGTTCTGGCCTTTGTCTATATCACGCGGAACAGCCCGGAGATAATCTTTGACTATGAACCTGAACCGGGAAGCAAAGAGAAGGTGGACCTGAAATCGGTGCCTGCATGAGGGTGGTCAAGAGTATGGAGAAGAACGTGAAAGTGTTTCTTATTGCACTGGGCGTGCTTGTCATCCTCGCGCCCCTCGGGCTACTTGCTTCCGGAACTGCCTATGGTGAATGGGGGCCCGAGGATCTCCAGCAGATGGTCGGATATGTCCCGGCAGGCCTTCAGCACCTCTCAGAGCTCTGGCATCCCCTGTTACCGGATTACGATTTCCCGGGAGGACATGATACTGTGCCCGGTGCGACACCCGGTTATTATGTCTCGGCAATGGTTGGTGTGATCCTTTGCGCCGGTTTCATGTACGGCGTGGGAAAGGCAATTGCCAAGAGGGACTGAGTATTGTAAATTCTCTCATTTTTCCTCGAAAGGAAGACCATCTCCGGTATTTCCCGTTATCATACACCGTTCATTAAATAGAGCGGTTCAGGGCCGTCTTTGAAAATTCTACCAGTTTTCACAGAATTCCTAAAAAGAAATATGCCGGGGATAAAAAACCGTCAGGACCTATTTTCCCTCCCGTAAAACGACTTCGGGCCCATGTTCATGCGCGTGTTCCCGGGAATGGGCATGCAGGTGTTCGTGCATGAGTCTGCCGTGCCGATGCATGTGCCCATGGATGAGATTTGCAGACATCAGGAGGTCCAGGTCATTCATCACGGAAGTGCTGTCCTCGTCCGCTTTCATTGTATGGTCTTCGCCAACAACAATCGCACGTGTGCTAATTTTCTCTATGATGTCCAGATCATGGGTAGTAGTTACGATCGTCTTCCCCGATTGTGCGAGTGCCTGAATAAGATCGATGAACCACATCTGGCTTCGAGGATCAAGGCCACTGGTCGGTTCATCAAGCAGGAGTACATCAGGATTCGTGGCGAGAATCGACGCAATACAGACCTTCTTCTTTTCGCCACCGCTGAGCATATGGGGTGCCCTGTCCCGCAGGGCTTCTATGCCGAGCATCTCAATGACATCCTCGATCCGCTGGTTGATCTCTTCCGGAGGCATGTCAAGCTGGAGCGGCCCGAATGCTATCTCATCAAATACTGTTGAGGAGAACAACTGGACATCAGGGTTCTGGAACAGGAAACCCACTTTTTTACGGAAGAAACGACCGAACTCGTTATCCTCAAGAGTGTCAAATTCCTCTTCCTTCACGAGGGTCCCGAACGCAAAGAATGCCCCTGAGCTTGGAAAACACAACGCATCCAGGATGGAGAGCAGCGTGGATTTGCCGCTGCCGTTCGCTCCTATGATAGCCACCTGCTCCCCCGCACGGATAGTCAGGTTCACGTCTTTCAATGCCTCAAATTGCCTGAGGTAAGTATATGAGACGTGGCGAAGGTCGAAGACAGTATCCATAATCTCCATCTCACATCGGAATCAGGTTCCGGGATGCTACCACGAGCAAAACACTGAACGCGAACACGCTTATGCAGGCAACGTAATCACGCTTGTGGATCGAATAGGTATGCATGAGCTTGATATCCCCGTTGAATCCCCGTGAGATCATCGCTCCATGCACCTTCTCACTCAGGTCCAATGATTTTTTCAGGGTGTAACCTATCCGTCCCCCAACCCACTTCTGCTCTTCCCTCAGAGGCAGAGGCCGGATGGTTCTGCTCTTCTTTGCCGTGAAAAAGTCCCTCACCATGCCGATGAGGAGGAAAATGTAACGGTAGCACATATCCAGGGTCAGGACATAGACCTTGGGAATCTTCAGGGCACGTAACGACTTGAAGATCAGATCTCGGGGGGTGGTGAGGAAGAAAAGCACGGTAGCTGACACACAGGTGGCCACCCGCAGGATGAATGTGAGGGCAACCATGGTCCCCTGCCTGGTGATTGCAATGGTCTCCGGTAGCGGGAACGGACCCAGGTAGGCACCGGGTCCCAGCGTTACGAGAGGAATAAGGGTATCACCTGCCATAAAGACATTGAAGAGGATCGGGATCATGATAATCCCTGCAAAGATAGGAACAAAGACCCAGACCCGCTTAAGGAAGAAGAGAAGCTCCACCTGGCTTACATATGCAAACACAAGGGTCAGCAGATAAACGAGCAGAAGAAGCCGTATATCGTGGGTCATGGAAACGGCAAAGATGAGGGCAATGAACGAGATAAGTTTTATCCTTGCGTCAAGGCTCTGCAGCAGACCGTTCCGTTTTGCGATGCCGTCATTGATCAGGCATTCTTCAAAGAAAGAGAAGATACCGGAGATTGTCTTCTGGACAAAGTTCTTCTTCGTGCTGCCACTTGCCGTACAGGTGGGACAACGGTCTGTTGAGACCTCTCTCATCCATTCGGGTATCATCTATGCACCATTGGATCTGACCATGGCAGGTTTTAGGTAGTTATTTGATCTCAAATCATCCGGTGCAATGGTTGGATAGCTGCACGTCTAGTAATACATTATTCTATAAAAGTATTACGGAATATTTCAATTCTGCCATTACGTAAGAAATGCCCGGAGGGTCCCGCGGAGGAGGATACCGGCGGCCCGGATGACCCGGGGTTTCAGGGCGAGCCGCCGGAAGAGTGCGGAGGGCCGGTCCATGTCCCCGTATTTCACTATCTCCTCCACGATCTCCGGGTCACGGAAGGCCGCGAGGATGGCATCCACCTCTGCGGGCGAGAGTTCCCTCCGGGCCCGGTGGAGCGCCATGCCGAGGGAGAGTTCCCTCCCGACGTCCGCTTTCCAGAGCTCCTCGTACCGGGCGAGATCCTGCTCGCCAAAGGATCCCTTCCGGCAGCACTCCACGGCAACTGCTGCCGCGTGCCGGGCAGCCCGGACGCCGGTGTAGACGCCGCCCCCGGAGGTGGGCTTCGCCATCCCGGCGGCGTCCCCGACGACCAGCGTCCGGGGACCGTACGTG
>DATKLV010000314.1:0-4703 GCA_035542255.1 Desulfomonilia bacterium
CGGATCAGCGCGGAAGAGCATATGCAGGGTGGTCTTACCGAGGAAGAGATGATCGATGTTGCGAAAGACCTGGATGCTATAGGCCTGGATTATATCAGTCTGTCCGACGGCGCCGGCTACGAGGAAAGCGGCCACCTCATCACGGACATGGATCGTTCCCGGCACATCCCCGAGCATGGAGAGGCGTTCAAGAAGGCGCTCAAGATCCCGGTCATGGTGTCCTCTCAGCACGATCCGGTCAAGATCGACAGGAACATTGCCGAAGGCAGGTACGACCTCCAGGCCATGGGAAGGCAGCTTTACTGTGACCCGGAATATGTGAACAAGCTTGAAGCCGGAAAAGCAAAAGAGATCGTCCGGTGCTCACGATGCAACACCTGTCTCATGCGCTTCCTTGCCGCGCTCACCCCCGCATGTACGCAGAACCCGAATTTGGGACGGGAATACGCCATGGACGAATACAGGATCGGCCCATGGCAGAAACACGAGGCGATTATCCCCGAGGGAGTTATGAGAGCGCCTATGCCGTCACTTGATCGTCCGTGGTGGAAGAATGAACTGGGCTATATTGAAAAGAGCTGGAGACCGCTGCAGGGACGTACGCCGCGGTAGGTTGAAGGATGTAGTTCCGGGTCCTCGTTGTCCCGGCAAATGTGATGATAAAGAAAACATGACAGAAAGGGGTATATAGTATGACAACAGCTGCTCAGGTAACGGACAATTTTTTTAAGATCGATCCGGAGTGCCACCTTATCGGCGACATGGATCATGTGAACTATTTCCCGGGAGTGCAGATGTGGTGGAGGGCCATTGAGAATATCAAGAGGCCGCTCATGACCGGGGCCCCGTGGGAAATGCTCGCACCGTATGCCGAAGGCATGGAGGAGCGGGAGGCGCTTAAGAACGCAACGCCGGATAACATCATCTGGGCCATGGACAAGTACGGTGTCGACATCGCCTGCCTCCTGCCCGAATCCATGATGGATTCAACCGGCTACGCGACCCGCTGGGTGACCAACGGTCAGATGGCCAAGATCGTTGAATCCAACCCGGACCGTTTCATGTACCAGCCGAACGTCTCGCCCATCAAGCACAAGGGCGTACAGAACACCATTAAAGAGATGACCTACTGGGTCAAGGAGAAGGGCGCCAGGATCTTCAAGTTCTACCCGCCGGAAGACACCTACATGAACGACCCCGACCTGTGGCCGTTCTATGAGAAGGCCCAGGAGCTCGGCATCGTGCTCGACATCCACACCGGGTTCTGCTGGGTGCCGCCCGGAAAAAGCAAGTATGCGCTGCCCGTCCAGCTCGATGACGTGGCCCGTGATTTCCCTGAGCTCAAGATCAACGCCTTCCACATGGGGTACCCGTACAGCGACGACCTCAACATGATCGCCATGCAGCACCCGAATGTCTATATCTGCATGAGCCTGCTGGTGCCGTGGTCTGTTACGGCGCCACGCAAATTCGCCAAGCTTCTGGGAGAGGCCATGAGGTGGGTCGGTCCGGACAAGATCACCTGGGGAACCGACTATGCAGGGTATGCCGCCCAGATCAGGGGCGCGGTGATGGGCCTGAGGGACTTCCAGATCCCCGAGGACCTGCAGATGCAGTACGGGTATCAGCCAATCACGGACGAGGACAAGGCAAAGATGTTCGGCGGAAACCTTGGACGACTCCTGGGAATCGACACCACCAAGCGGAGAATTAAAAGCATTTAGAGGTTCATCAGTCAAGGGAGGGGAGAGCTGTTCACTGACCCTTCACATATTTCTCATTCAGAGAGTTTTTTCCTTGATGCTGGTTTTGCCGCTTATTTGCCTTATGCATTAAGCATATGATAGAGTCTGAAATATGGAGCACGAAGTTGTCATTACCACGAATGATTTTAAAATCATCTTTGAAACTACAGGTTACCACAATTTAATCACCAATAACCCCAAAAGTGACAATCGGAATCTTCTTAAGGAAATCCCATTTCTTCGAAAATACCTTTCAAAGAAAGTCCTGCTCAAAGGCGGATTGCTCAAAAGGATAGTGCTGGGCAAAAGAATATTTACTATTCAGGTTATTCCCTCAGATAATCAGCTTATTTTTTATTTCCAGAATTATAGTGATGATCGATCGACAAGTGAGATCAGTGAGCTCAAAGACAGAAACAAGCTTCTGGAAGCCATTATTGAAGAGGCTCCTATAGGATTGATACTGTCTAAAAAAGACGGGACCATCGAATATATAAACAGGCAGCAGGAAGAAAATTCCCGCATGAGCAGAGAACTGATCATCAATCAAAACTCCAAAATCGTATTTAAAAAGGTCTTCGATTATCAGTGGTTTGCAGAATTCTATGACAATTTACTGAAAAATAAAGAGCATAGGCATTCTTTGACCATTGATCACTACTACCCTCAATTTTACAAAAAAGACATGATCATCAAGTTTTTTGGGCGGAACTTGAAAGAACATGGCAAGATAGCCCTCTTTGTGGAGATAGAGGATGAATTGTACCAGGAAAAGCGGAAGGCAGAGAAGGCTGGAGAGGAACTAAGGATGTCCCAGAGGTATCTCAGCCAGCTGCTCGATGCATCGCCGAACATGGTCATCTCCGTGGATGGCAAACGAAGAGTGGTTAGTTTCAACAAAACCGCAGAGCGGCTTCTCGGGTTTGAAGCGAGCGAGGTGTACAATTCCCCAGTCTACCGGTTTTTCCCCAAAGAGGAGCTCCCGAAGATTGATCTCGCTGTTTCGGCGCAGGTTCTCTGGTATGGGACGTCCCATATCTACCGGTCGGATATGACCACCTTCCCTATCGAGCTCTACAGTACCAAGATCAAGGATGACAGGACGGGCAAGGAGGTCGCAACATTACTCCTTGCAGTGGATCTGGATGAAAGGAACAGACTGAGGAAGAACCTCATTCAGTCACAAAAGATGAACTTCCTTGGTGAGCTGGTTAGCGGACTCGCTCACCAATTGAGCAACCCCTTAGTTGGAGTTGTCAGCTTTGCAGATATCCTTCTTCATAAGATCGATAAGGACGATGAAAAATATAGGCATGTCAAGATGATTAAAGATGCGGGTGAAAGCTGCAAAGAGGTGATTTCCCATCTGCTCCGCTTCTCTCGAAGGCAGGAGGGTAATATCCATATCAGTATAGACATCAGAAAGGTGCTTGATACCAGCATAGACTTGCTTTCTAGGCACCCGAAATTTAAAAAAGTCCATGTGGAAAAGCAGTATGAGAGTGTCCCCCTGATCCTCGGAGCACCGGTTCTTCTTGAACAGGCTTTTATCAACATGCTTATAAACAGTGCCCAGGCCATGAATGGCAAGGGCAACATCAGGGTGGAATGCATCACCAACATGGACAGACAGATTATGGTGTCCATCTCGGACAATGGCTGCGGGATATCTGAAGAGGACATTCCCAAGGTGTTTGATCCTTTCTTCAGCACGAAAAAAGGCGAAGACGGTACAGGGATCGGGTTGAGCCTTGCTTACTGGATACTTCAGGATCATGGAGGAAGAATCAGCGTGGAGAGCACCCCCGGCAAAGGCACCACCTTCACCACCTTCATTCCTGTGACGGGATAGCGCGCAATGGAAAAGAATCTATCAAAAATACTGGTAGTTGATGATGAAGAGTATACCCGGGCGTTCTTCGAGGAAATTCTCTCGAGGCAAGACTACAATGTGAGTTTTTCACAGAATGCAGAGGATGCCTTGGAGAAATGGGGAAAGGAAACCTTTGATCTTATAATCATGGACATACGGATGCCGGGTATTGACGGGATCGAGGCCCTGCAGCAGATTAGATCCCGTGATACCGAGACCCTGATCATTATGATCTCAGCCTTTGGAGATATGGATACGGTAATCGATGCAATGAGGTGCGGTGCAAACGACTTCTTTATAAAACCATTCAGCAGCATAGACAAAATAAAGCTTGATATTAACAACTGGATTGATCGTCGAAAGCTTATGAAGGAGAACGAACGGCTCAAGTATAAAATATCTTCAGAGTTAGCCGGACGTTCGATGTTATATGTCTCCAAGGAAATGGAGTATGTGACTGATCTCATATCTCGAGCCGCCCATATCGATCTGCCCGTGCTTATACTTGGCGAGTCAGGCACCGGCAAGGAGCTTGTGGCCCGCTCGGTCCATGCAAACAGTCCACGCAAGGATTCATTGTTCTTTTCTGTGAATTGTGGTGCTCTTACCGAGACCTTGCTGGAGCCTGCTCTTTTTGGTTACGAAAAGGGGGCTTTTACAGGCGCTGCTTCGACCCGAATAGGTTACTTTGAGGCGGCTGAAGGGGGGACCATCTTTTTAGATGAAATCGCCGAGACATCTACTGCATTCCAAGTGAAACTCCTGAGGGTGCTCCAGGAAAATGAGATTATGCGGGTGGGTGGTACAAAACCCATAAAGGTGGACTTCAGACTCATCTCAGCCACGAACACGGATCTGGGAGCGCTCATTAAGGCAGGCAAATTCAGGAAAGATCTCTTCTACCGAATTAATGTCATCAAGATCGAGATCCCACCCTTGCGGGACAGAAAGGATGACATACCTCTCCTGCTCGAGCAGTTCATGAAAGAGGTCTGTGAGCGGAATAACATCAGAAAGAAGCATTTTAAACCGGATGTCATGACACACCTTATGCGCCTCCCCTGGGAAGGGAATGTAAGAGAGCT
>DATKLV010000315.1:0-4003 GCA_035542255.1 Desulfomonilia bacterium
ACTGCATCGGCGAGCTCCTCGGCAACGAGCGCGAGGGCATGAAGGTCATGTTCATGATGATGAACGAGGCCAGGCTAGGTACGGGCATGCAGGGCCTGGACCTGGCGACTGCGAGCTATGAGCATGCAGTCCAGTATGCCAAGGAGAGGGTCCAGTTCCGGAAGATAGAGGACATGGGCAACAATGCTGCGCCGGGCGTGGCCATCATCAACCATCCGGACATCAGGCGCTCGCTCCTCTGGATGAAGTCCCACGTGGAAGGCATGCGGTCCATGAACTACTTCATCTCCTACTGTATCGACATGGAGCACATCGCCACGGATGAAGGGGAAAAGGCAAAGATGAAGGGGTTCGTCGAGCTCCTGACACCCATCTGCAAGGCTTACTGTTCGGACAAGGCGGTTGAGATCTGTTCACTCGGCATGGACGTGTTCGGCGGTTACGGCTACTGCAGCGAGTATCCCATGGAGCAATACCTGAGAGACGCCAAGATAGCGACCATCTATGAAGGCACGAACTATATCCAGTCCCTCGACCTGGTGGGCAGGAAGCTGGGCCAGAGGAAGGGCCAGAACCTGATGAACCTGTTCGGTGCCATATCCGCCGCCATAGAGAAGGCTAAAACGAATGAAGATCTGAAGGCCTATGCCTCGAATTTGGAGAATGCCTTGGGTGCGGTCGGAGACCTCACCATGAGCTTTGCCAAGTGGGGCAAGAGCATGGATTATGTCATTCCCGTGATGAATGCACGGCCTTTCCTGATGATCCTGGGCGATCTCGTCATCGGGTGGAAGCTGCTGGATGCTGCAGGCATCGCTCAGGAAAAGCTCATAGCCCTCTGCAGGGACTTGGGCGCGGATGTCGCGCAGGCGACTGCACTGGCAAAGGACAATACCGAGATCGCATTCTACCAGGGCAAGGTCGCATCATTGAAGTACTTTGCATCCAATGTCATCCCCGCGATCGATGGCAGGTGCAAGTGCATCAAGCTGGCTGACAAGACGCCGGTGGAGATGGCACAGGAATCTTTTGCGGTTTGATTTTCCTATAAATGAAAAAAAGGAGAATAGTCATGTTAAAGGAGTGCTTTTCATCGACGGCTCCTGGAAGAGGTCGGCACCATAACACTTGAAATGGCCTCATATGACAAAGGCTGCCTCAAGGAAACCAAGCAGCTTGCCCACAAAGAGAAAGAACAAATAACCACGAAGCATATCGATTGGGAGGTAGTTCATGAGCTACAATGAGAACACTCTGTGCGGTCTGTTCCATACAAAGTCCCTGAAACTCGGTGATTCGCAGACCTTTCTCATGGGCAGGTTCGATGGGAATGGAGATCCGGTAAGCGACTTTCGTGCCATCACCTGGGGAGAGACAAGGAGGCAGTGCCTCGAGTTTGCTTCGGGCCTTATGGCCCTGGGTGTCAAACAGGGCGACAAGGTCGCCATCTTCTCCGAGAGCCGCCCTCGCTGGATCATCGCGGATCAGGCCATCCAGGCAGCGGGTGGAATCGAAGTACCCCTCTATCCCACCTCTTCGCAGGAAGAGCTCACGTACATGACCACTGACAGCGGGTGCAGGGCCATCTTATGCTCCACGAGGGACAAGGTGGAGATGGCGTGCAAGGCCAGGTCGGAGACGTCCCTCGATTTAGTCATATGCATGGAATCGCTCAAGGGGGAGCGGGAAAAGGGCGTATACCATTTCAATGAGGTTATGGACATCGGCAGGAAGTCATTCGACCCCGAGAAACTGGAGAAAGGCATCAACGAAGCCCGCCCCGAAGACCTCGTGAGCATCATCTATACATCGGGGACCACGGGCAGGCCGAAAGGGGCCATGCTCACCCATGCCAACTGGATAGCGGCCATGAACCAGGTGACCGACCCGACCCTCGTGAGGCGCCAGGCCATGGACAAAAATCTCCACCTGCTCTTTCTCGTGCACCTGCCCATCTGCCATGTCTACGGACGCACCTGCGATTACCATGCCGGCGGGTTGAAGCAGTCGGGGATCCTGGCCTTCGAGCCTGACTTCCAGAACCTTCCTAAGAGCCTCCTGGAGCTCAGGCCTAATGTCATTATCAGCATCCCACGTTTTTTCGAAAAAGTGTACGACCAGGTGAGCGCCGTCGTGTCCAGGCAGCCGCCTATTGCCCGGAAGATGTTCGCATGGGCCATGCGTCAGGGAGAGAAATTCACCGACGCCATGGCCAGGGGGGAGCGCCTCGGACAGCTCGATCTCATCATGTTTTCCCAGGCCAATATCCTGGTGTTCAACAAGGTACGTAAAACGGCCGGCCTGGATCGCCTTGTCATGGCGGGCTCCGGTGGCGGGAAGCTCTCCAAGGATGTTTGTACCTTCATCCGCTCCATGGGCATCCAGCTTTCCGAAGGCTACGGCCTGACCGAGACTGCTGCCATTCTCAACTACAACGCTCCGGAGCTCCGGGGGCTCGACAGAGAAAGGTTCACGTGGTTCCAGGAGAAAATGATCGACTGGACGCTGGATAGCATGGTGAGGCTGCCGGCGCGCGGCAAATCCCCTTACACCCATCCCATCGGGGCGCTGAAGCTTTCCATAGCCTACAACACCGTTGCCTATCGCCTCCAGGTAAAGCCAGGAACCGTGGGCAGGACCGTTGCCTGGACCGAGGAGAAGATAGCTGAAGACGGGGAGATCCTCGCCAGGGGCCCCCAGATCTTCAAGGGATACTGGAACATGCCCCAGGAGACGAAGGACTCCTTCAGCGACGGGGGCTGGTTTCTCACCGGGGACATCGGGAGGTTCGATAAAGACGGGTTTCTGGAGATCACGGACCGGAAAAAGGAGCTCTTCGTCACCTCGGGGGGCAAGAACGTTGCACCACATCCCATCGAGCTGGCCGTCACGGCCCGGCCTTATATCGACCAGGTCTGTCTTACGGGCGATGGGGAGAAATATCTCACTGCGCTCATCGTGCCCGATTTCAACGAGCTTAAGAAGTTCGCACGAAAAAAGGGGCTGGGCGCTGAAGACCCAGCTGCATTGGTTTCCCTGAACGAGGTCAAGGTCCTCATCCAGGAACAGGTGGACCAGGTGAACATGAGCCTGGCCCGGTACGAGCAGATAAAATACTTCATCATCCTTCCCAGGCCTTTCAGCGTGGAGACTGGAGAGCTGACACCTACGCTGAAGCTGAAGCGGCGTATCATCAAGGAGCGCTATGAGCAGCAGATAAAGAGCATGTATGACCCACAGAAGACAAAGGCGTAATGGACACAGCTCACACAGCTGAAACTGACGGAGCAGGATCGGGAAAGGGCCGGGCATTAATCTTTTTGTAATGCTTTTTTCCGCAAACGTCATATAATGATTGATATGGAATGGGCAGCTTAGACCATCAATGCAAGAAAGGAGCGACTGAATGAAAAGAGGTGGTCTCTGCGTCATCTGGCTGTTTCTCCTGGTGGTCTTCTCCCTCCCCTGCCCTGCTGCCGAAAAGACCTACCGTATAGAAGTACTCCAGGTCACGGCAATCGAACCGTACAAGAATGCCTATAACGGGTTCCTCAAGGAGCTGGAGAAAAACGGCATCGTCAAGGGCCAGAACCTTACCATCAACCGCACGGTCATCGATTTCGATGTCGAGAAGGCGGGCCTGTGGAAGAAGATAGGCCTCCTCTTGAGGATCAGGAGCGAGGCATCCCGCATAGCCGCAGAGAAGCCTGACCTCGTGCTCACCATCGGGACCCCTGCCACGAAGTACGGAAAGGACAAGATCATAGCAGCCGGCATCCCGGTTGTATTCACAGCCATCGCCGTACCCACAGCGGCCGGGTGCAAGTCGATTAAAGAGTCGGGCCCCGGATTTACAGGCTCAACCTTGTGGATGGATATGAACAACACAGTCAAGATCATGAGGCTTGCCTTCCCCAATGCAAAAAACGTCGCCGTGATTCACAGTGAAGATGACAATGCCATCGCACAGGTGGAAGATCTGAAAAGTTGTGCCCCGTCTGAG
>DATKLV010000316.1:0-3346 GCA_035542255.1 Desulfomonilia bacterium
CACTCGCCGATATCAATGCGGCAGGCCTGGAAGGGGTGAAGAAGGATTTTGAGGCCATGGGCCGCACCGTTTATACCCAGGTTGTGGATGTTACGAAAAAAGAGCAGGTGAAGGATTTCTGCGACAAGGTTTACGAGAAGATGGGCAGGGTCGATGTGCTGTGCAACAATGCCGGCGTGGGCTGGGCAGGCAAATTGGAGGACTGGACCCTGGAATCCTGGGAGCAGATCATTGCTATTAACCTGTGGAGTGTCATCTACGGCTGCCATTACTTCTATCCCCGCATGATCAAACAAGGCGGGGGAGGGCACATCGTCAACACGGCATCGGGTGCGGGACTTCACCCTGCTCCGCTTCTGACGGCATACTGCACAACAAAACATGGAGTCGTAGGATTCAGTGAGACACTGCGGGCCGAAGCGGCTCTGAACGGCATCGATGTTACATGCGTATGCCCGGGGATCGTAAAGACGAACATCACGGTAACAGGCAAGGTGTTCTCCAGTACGGCCCGTTCCACGGGCGACCAGATCGCGAAGAAACTGGACGAACTCTACGCCAGGGTAGCCATGAAACCCGAGCAGGTGGCGGAGAAGATCGTGAAGGCCGTGAAAAAGAATACCGCTGTCCTGCGAATCGGCCCTGATGAGTTTTTCAACGATAATCTTCACAGGATAAGCCGGGCCGCCCATTCGTTCGTTACCCAAAAGACCATCAAGTTGGCGCTCGACCGGCTATGAAAATTAATCATCCTATGAAGGGGGAAGTATGAAAAGACATATGTTCGAGACAATACTCGGGGCATGTTTCATTGTTTTTTTTATCCTATTTTGGTTCTGGCATTCGCCGATCACCGGCAAGCTCACCCAGGCAGAAATCAACCATTATATGGGGATTCTCGAAAAGAGTGCCTTCCCGCCGGATGAAAAGGCGGAAGCCCTTGCGCGACTGAAGGCCTGGGCGGAGAGCGATGATGGGAAGCCTATTTTCATGCTCAATCTCATGCGCAACTTCCCCCAGGTGAAGCCATATCCCGGAGCACCGGACTTCAAAGGCACACCTGCCGAGTCGAACAAGATCTATGAGAACGCAGCCATACCGCTCCTGTTCAAACGGGGAAGCTATCCCGCGTATCTCGGGAAGCCCCAGGGAAAAAACCTATTCGGATACAAGCCTGAACTGAACAACTGGGACGAGGTGATCGTGGTGAGGTACCGCGACCGCCGGGCCTTCCTGGATCTGCTGGCCGACCCCAAGTACGTCCCGTTCATGCCCTATAAGCTCATGGCTACCGAGCTGAACCTCCTGCCCACATCGGGCGAGCTGGTTCTGCCCGACTTCCGGATCATTGTAAGCGGACTGCTGCTCATCATCTTCCTGGGTGTGGGATGGTTCCGGGCTGAGCGGAAGACCATGATGGGGTGAATCACCGGCTCGTTTAAGGAGCTGACGACAAGGAGGATTATTAACATGAAGAATCTCAAGGACAAGGTAGTTGTGATCACCGGTGCGGCAAGCGGCATCGGGCTCGAGATGGCGCGTGCATTCGCAGCCGAGGGTTCGAAACTTGCACTTGCAGACATAAACGCACAAGGCCTCGACACAGTCAGGAAAGAGTTTGGGGGCTCCGGCCGGACCATATATACCCAGGTTGTGGATGTCTCCAAAAAGGAGCAGGTGAAAGATTTCTGCGACAAGGTATACGAGAAAATGGGCAGGGTCGATGTCCTGTGCAACAATGCCGGCATAGCCAATGGAGGCAAGTTCGATGAACTGCCCCTCGATTCCTGGGAGAAGATCATTGGTGTCAATCTGTGGAGCGTCATCTATGGCTGCCACTATTTTTATCCCCGAATGATCGAGCAGGGAGACGGTGGGCATATCGTGAATACTGCATCCGGGGCCGGCCTTGCACCCCTGCCCCTCATGACCGCCTACTGCTGCACGAAGTTCGCAGTGGAGGGTTTCTCCGAGACGCTCCGTGCTGAAGCAGCCCTCCACGGCATAGGGGTCACCTCCGTGTGTCCCGGGATCGTAAAGACGAACATCACGGTAAATGGCATGAAGGTATACTCATCATCCTCTTCCGGGGATGGCTTCCTGAAAAAGCTCGACAACTTCTACGCCAAGCGCAACTATACGCCTGACAGGGTGGCGAAAAAGGTCGTGAATGCAGTGAAAAAGAATACAGCAGTGCTCCTGGTCTGCCCCGAAACCTACATGGGCGACCTCACACACAAGCTGAGCCGCACTTTTTCCATATATCAGGCTAAACAGCTGGCAGGCATGTTCGGCAAACATATTTGAGAGAAGAAGCCGTCCTCAGAGAGGAAAGGAGAACTTTACATGAGTATTTCAATACCGCTCCCCGAGATTGGGAGCCTGCCTTCCAAGATAAGGGAAGCTGTCGAAGCGATGCCCCTCAACATCTTCCGCATGGCAGCAAACGCTCCGGCAAGCTTCATGACCCTTGCAGCATTAGCCCGCTCCATCCTTTTCGAGAGCCAGTTCGACCCGCGAAAACGTGAAATCGCAATCTTGCGGGTCGCACGGGTCACTGAGGCAAACTACGAGTGGACCCATCATGTCACCGTAGCCAGGCATTGCGGCGTCACCGAGGGGCAGATCGAAAAGATCATGACCGAAGACCCGGTAACCTCCCTCGACGATGAATGCAATCTTCTCTGCCGGGTGGCGGATGAGATCAGCCGGAACGTGAGGCTTAGCGACGATGCCCTTGCACAAATCCTTGACCGGTACGGTGTTCGCGGAGCGACGGAACTTATCCTGTGTGTAAGTCACTTCAACATGGTCAGCAGATTCCTCGAATCCACTCGGGTTCCTCTGGAAAATGAGGATGCCTTGGAGAAGATTCACAAAAAGAATTAGCAGAGGAGATGGGATAATGGGTAATCTGGAACAGAATATCAAAGCATTTGTAAGAGATCAGGGCGTAGAGGTTGTTGGTGTGGCGGGTCCGGATAGGCTGGACGGGCCTCCTTCGCTCGATCCGACATATACCTTGAAGGGCGCCCGCTCGATCATCTCGCTGATATTGCCCATGGATGTTCAGGCAATCTATGACTTTCTGAGTAAAAAGTCACCCGTGCCACACTGGCTTGATCAATTGAAGATGAATCAACGAATGCACCGCATCTGTGATTCTTTGGCAGAGTATATCCGGTCATTGGGCTACAAAGCCGAGAGCGTGCCCCCCAACAGCAGTTACCGCCGTCACCCGTACATCTATGCTGTCCTCCCAAGCTTTTCCCACCGCTTCGGAGCTATTGCGGCAGGGATAGCTGGCCAGGGCTGGTCGGGCAATGTCATGAGCGCCGAGTACGGC
>DATKLV010000317.1:0-16147 GCA_035542255.1 Desulfomonilia bacterium
GCCTCACGTGCCCTTTCCATGAGCTCCTGGATACGTTCCTTGGTGTATCCCGATGTATCGATGGGGTCGGCAACCACCACCTCGATGCGGCCGGGTTTGAAGATGAGGCTTTTCTTCGGCAGCACCCTGCGGCTGCCGTTGACGGTGACGGGCAAAATGGGCAGGCCCTTTTCAAGTGCCATGATGAACCCGCCTTTCTTGAAAGGCTGGATGCGGCCGTCTTCAGACCGTGTGCCTTCGGCAAAGAACATCACACTCACACCTTGAGGAAGACGATCCAGAGCGTCCCGTATACTCTTCATTGCAGCCTCTGATTGACCCCTGTCGATAAAGATGTTTCTTGATTTGTAGAGGGCATAGCCGAACAGAGGTATCTTGCGGAGCTCTTTCTTGATGATCCACCGGAACTGGATGTCCAGCGTGGTGACGATGGCGAGGATATCGTATTCCGACTGGTGGTTGCTGATGATGATGTACGACCGACCCTTGACGATCTTCTCCCTTCCCCTGATCGTTGTGTGCACACAGGTGACCTTGAGCATGATGTGCGCCCAGATCTTCGAGAGGGTGAAGGCCAGGTTGCCGGTCCTGCTCAGCATGGCAGCGATGTTAACCGGCAGGAACACCAGGAGTGTCGCAACAGCGGCCCACAAACAGATCCAGAAGATTTTAAACAGATCCAGCAATGATCGAGTCCTCTTTATCTTTGTTTCCATTTCACTGCCCTGTGGTCTTCACTTTAACCTGTAGGATAGAACATTGCCACTGCAGACCATATAATAAATAGATAATGAGAAGATCCTTTAGAAGCAATACCTTACAGGGTTTGAATCAAAAAAAGAATGTCTTGACGCATGCAGCCGGAGTAATCAGACCCGGCAACGGATAAATGCTTAAGCTGATTCAGCTCGTTAGTCACCTACTCGTTAGTCACCTACTTGCCTCGTGTTTTATCATGGTTAATATAATACTGAAACCCACTATCACTTCATTTTATCCTCCCCCTTGTCTCCCCAGGGGGATTTTTTTCAAGGTTCGGGCCGACATCCTTCCGATTTATCCGTTCTCACTCGATTTTGATCCTCACCTTCCCTCCTTGACGAGTATCTTTGACTCTGTTAAGTCTTCCATACCTTAAAGATCGCATGTCTCATGTGCGATACGTGAGTTCCGGGGGACACTAAGAACCATGGGATTGATATCAAGCGGGACAAAGATTCCCTTCACCAAGATGGCGGGGGCGGGAAACGACTTCATCATGGTGGACAATGTCAGGAACACCTATGACCTTGACTGGCGGACCTTCGCCGTCCGCTCATGCGCGCTTAAGACAGGTATCGGCGCCGACGGGGTGATTGTAATCGGCCAGGATGCTCGAACCGATTTCACCTTCCGTATATTCAATGCGGACGGGAGCGAGGCAGAGATGTGCGGCAATGGAGCCCGCTGCGCCGCACTGTTCGCCTATCAGCACGGCCTCGTCAGGGAAACTATGCGCTTCAGGACCCTGGCCGGCATCATCGGCGCCAGGATCAATAGTCAAGACGTGGCCATAGAGATGACCGACCCCTTCGGCATGGAAACAGGCATCGCCATCGATGTCGCCGGGAGAAAGACGACCGTGCATTTCATCAACACCGGTGTTCCGCATACCGTGATCTTCTCTGATCATGTCGCCGATGAGCCGGTCTTCGAATTGGGCCGTGCTGTCAGGAATCATAGCCACTTCGCTCCGGGGGGTACCAATGCGGACTTTGTGCAGGTCCTGTCGCCTGATCGCATCCACGTGCGCACCTACGAGCGCGGGGTTGAGAATGAGACATACGCCTGCGGCACCGGTGCAGTAGCGGCGGCCATTGTCTCGGCACACCTCGGCAAGGTCTCTGGGGTGCCTGTAAGTGTGCGCACCCAGGGGGGTGAGTTGAAGATCGACTTCAAGAAGACAAACGGCTCGTATTCACAGATCTGGCTCATGGGTCCCGTGGACACGGTCTTCACCGGCGAGATCGTTTTCAGACCAGGAAAGTGATGACATCCGAACTTGCTACCCTCCCCATATCTTTTTATGGAGCCATGATCAATGCGTGAGATGGTAGCAGTCCTTGACTTCGGTTCCCAGTACGCGCAGCTTATCTCCCGGCGTATCCGGGAATGCGGCGTGTACTGCGAGATCCTTCCCCATGACATCTCGAGCGAAGAGCTCGGCGCCATGTTGCCCAAGGCAGTGGTCCTGTCCGGCGGGCCCGCCTCGGTCCTCGAAAAAGGCCACCCGGACATCGATGCCGGCATCTTCGAACTCGGCATCCCGGTGCTCGGGATCTGCTACGGGCTCCAGCTCATGGCTAATGTTTTAGGCGGCGGTCTCGGCCGTGGGGTGGCACGCGAATACGGCCCTGCAACCATCGATGTGGACAGCCCCCACGGACTCTTCGAGGGACTCGGTGGTAATCTCAATGTGTGGATGAGCCACGGCGACCATGTTTCTACCCCGCCCGAAGGCTTTTCCATCCTCGCCCACACGGTCACGTGCGCCGTTGCCGCCATGGGGGACGACATCCGGAAGATGTACGGCGTGCAGTTCCACCCCGAGGTGGTGCACACGCCCAAGGGCATCAATATCCTGAGGAACTTCCTCTTCGGCATCGCCGGCTGCTCCGGCGGTTGGACCATGAAAGGGTTCATCGAGGAATCCATCAGGAACATCCGATCGCAGGTGGGTGACGCCCGGGTAATCTGCGGCATGTCCGGAGGGGTCGATTCCGCAGTGGTGGCAGCCCTCATCAACAAGGCCATAGGCCCCCAGATGACCGCCATCTTCGTGGACAACGGGGTACTTCGCGCCGGTGAGGTCGATGAGATCCGTCGCACCTTCACCAAGGTGTATCCCCTGAACCTCGACATCGTGGACTCGAGTGATAAGTTCCTCGATGCATTGAAAGGCATCACCGAGCCGGAAGATAAACGCAAAATCATCGGCAGGACCTTCATCGATGTGTTCTACGGTGAGGCGGACCGCATCGGCGGCGCCGACTTCCTCGCCCAGGGGACCCTGTACCCGGACGTCATCGAGAGCAGGTCGGCCAAGGGGGGCCCTTCCGCCACCATCAAGAGCCACCACAACGTGGGCGGCCTGCCTGAAGACCTCAAGTTCAAGCTCATCGAACCATTAAAGGAGCTCTTCAAGGACGAGGTAAGGGTGCTCGGCAGGGAGCTCGGCCTGCCTGATTCCATCCTCAAGCGGCAGCCCTTCCCCGGGCCCGGGCTGGCGGTGCGCATCCTGGGTGAAGTAACCAGGGAGAACGTCACCATCCTCCAGGAGGCTGACCGGCGGGTTTCCGAGGAGATGGAGGGCTATGAAGGCTATCCCGACGTATGGCAGTCATTCGCCGTGCTGTTGCCTGTGAAGAGCGTCGGGGTCATGGGTGACGAACGCACCTATGCGAATGTCATAGCCATCCGCGCGGTCCACAGCCTGGACGGCATGACAGCCGACTGGGTCAAGCTCCCGTATGACCTTCTGGCAAGGATCTCCACCCGGATCATCAACGAGGTCAAGGGAGTGAACCGTGTGGTCTATGACATAAGCTCCAAACCGCCAAGCACCATTGAATGGGAATAGGCCCATACCATTATTCCGTGCACGAGATATGGAGAGGTGGTGTTTTTAGTTTAAGTGTCAGCTTGGCCCCATCCTGTTATTTAAACGACGGTATCTTAGCCAGAGCATTCGTGGTGATCTCATGTACAATGCTGTTGAGCCACACCGTACCGCCCTTGCGGGTAGTCTCCGGAAGGCCTTTGATGGAATTGATGTAGCCCGAAGCCTTGTCAGGCATGTCTTTATAGAGAACGGAAAGGAATGCCTCCCTCCCCTGATCGCTGCCGGAGTATGACCTGTTGGCGTGCATATGATCCGCAATCATGCTCCAGTTCCTGAACAGCTCCTCCTGCTGAAGGATCATTGCCGGAGGTGCCCAGGACCCTACCGGCCCCTTGTGCATGATCAGGGATTCAGGGACCTTGTCGATGAAATCCTCGAGCCTTTTCATCCTCTCGTCAAAGGCCATATCCAACTTCTCGATGGCTGCTTCCAGCAGGGTGATATCATAAGACATCAGGCCTGTAAAAAGGGACCTGACGTGGAAATACCATGCCCTCAAGGCAATGAGATTCGCTATGTATGTGATGTTGTTCACGACTTTTTCTTTGACATTCATGATGAGCCCCGGAGCGAGCTTTTTCCTCGACGGTGTTTTCTGCATGCCCGTGATGATCTTGTGTCCTTCGCGGAAATCGCCCCTGAAGACCACACCGGCAGCGACCACGGTCCCGTACCCGATTACGGACGGACCCACGAGCCCGCCCTGGCCGCCCAGGAAGATGGGCCGCTGATCCAGCATGACGCCGTGCGGAACATCGCCGATGAGTGACGGAGTCGCCTTGTCCTGGCTGGGGGTAAAGTTGAAGTGGATATAGGAGCTGCCGACCTCGCTGTGGTCCTTCCGGCTCGTGCCGCCTGCCATGAGGCAGTCGCAGAAGTTGATGAGGCTCCCCAGGGTTACGAACGGGAACAGCACGGTCTGCTTGAGTCCTACTGTGTGGGCGCAGCTTGACTCCTCTTCGAGGATGCATGCTTCACGCACATGAGCGCCCGAAGACATGGCTGATCCCTCGAAAAACACCGATTCTCTAAAATAACCCCCCTTGAGCTCCACATGTGGTCCCAACTGGCAGTCTTCCAGGGTCACCGGTGCTTCTCGGCCCAGAGATACGCCCTCCATGATGAGGGTCTTCTCGCCTGTTATCCTGCATCCAGGATGGATGGTGACGCCGTCCTGAGAGATCATGTCAATGTCCACATCCGGTCCGAGGTAAATATGGGTTTCGTCAGGGATAGTCACTCCCTTTTCCCTGAGTGCACGAATGCGGGGATCGACTTCCATCGTAAAACTCCTGCTTTTCACCCGATCTTGGCGGTAATCACGGTGGCGATCATCCTGCAGTACCTGTCGGTCTCATGTTCCGTGGGGCCTTCTACCATGACCCGGCACATCTTCTGGGTGCCGGAATAGCGTACTAGCACCCTGCCCTTTTCGCCCAGGACTTCCTCCACCTCACGGATCACGGACACGATCTCGGGGATGGTCTGAAGATCAGGTTTCGTCTTCACATCGATATTGATGAGCTTTTGGGGGAATACCTTCATGACCTTGGCGAGCTCGGACAGCTTCCTGTTTCCCTCCTTCATGGCCCTGAGCACCTGGAGCGCAGTTATGATGCCGTCGCCCGAGGTATGATGGTCCAGGAAGATGACATGGCCCGACTGCTCGCCCCCTATGACGGCCCCGTGCTTGAGCATCTCTTCGAGCACGTATCGGTCCCCCACATTGGCCTCGATCATGCCGATGCCCAGTTCCTTGAGCGCAATCTTCATGCCGAGGTTGCTCATCACCGTGGCCACCAGCAGGTTGTTCTTGAGCAGACTCTGCTTTTTCATGGAAGCGGCGCAGATGGTAAGGATATGATCACCCGTCAGCACGTCGCCCTTCTCGTCGACGGCCATGACCCGGTCACCGTCGCCATCAAACGCAAAACCCGCATCCGCATTGTTCTTGACCACTTCGAGGGAGAGCGCATCGGTGTGCTGCGATCCGCAGCCCCTGTTGATGTTCTTGCCGTCGGGCTCGTGGAACAGCGGGATCACCTGGGCGCCGAGCTCGAAGAAGACCTCGGGAGCTATGCGGTAAGTGGCCCCGTTGGCGCAGTCGAGCACGATCCTCATGCCCTCGAGCGAGTACTCCTCAGGGAACGACCGCTTGATGTAGACGATGTAGCGCCCCCTGGCGTCATCGATGCGGTATGCCTTTCCGATGTTCTCCGGGTCGGCATGGAAGGTCGTGAGGTCCTGTTCGAGGATGATCCGCTCTATCTCCTCCTCCCGGGAATCCGGGAGCTTGAAGCCGTCCTTGGAAAAGATCTTGATGCCGTTGTCCTGATAGGGATTGTGGGATGCTGAGATCACGATACCTGCATCTGCGCGCATGCTCACGGTGAGAAAGGCCACTCCCGGCGTGGTCATGGGACCCACCTGGAGGGCATCGGCACCCATGGAACAGATGCCGGACACGAGCGAGGTCTCAAGCATGTAGCCGGAGATCCTGGTGTCCTTGCCGATTAGGACCCTCGGCGTGTGTCCCTCTTTTTTTGAAAGATAGGCAATGGCCCTGCCTACCTTCAGCGCCATCTCGGATGTCATGGGATGGACGTTCGCCACGCCCCGTATGCCGTCAGTGCCGAACAGTTTGTCCATGCTTCTCTCCCTTGCTGATGACCTGTCATGGCTGCTGCTTCATACTAGCACCTAGATGCAGAATTGCACGACAGGTCATTTCGAGCGTAGCGAGAAATCTTATCCTTTCTTTTCAAAGATTTCTCAGTCATTTCATTCCTTCGAAATGACATGGTTAATTACGCAATTTGGTACCAGTACCACCAGGATGCTATGCCCCCAGCAACGAGGCAAGCCTCGAGGCCTCATACCCGGACGCCTCCACCATCCTGCCGAGCTCCACCGACGCTTCGTATGCCGCGAGGGCCTCATCCCTCGACACTTTTCCGGTGATCTTCCTGCCTGACAAGTGTTCCACTGCAGAAGAAAGGACCAGCCAGGAAAGCAGCATCTCCATGGACTCTTTGTTGAACCACCACTTCCCGTCAAACTGGTTGAAGCCCAGGAAGTCCTGCACCTGCGTATCCACGAGCATATCTCTGAGCCTTGAACGGAGATGCTGCAGGCTCAGTGCACCTTTGGGCAACCGGTGCCGGACGAGGATCTTGATCAGCTGAACTTCGTATCCGGCCCTTCCTTCATCGGTTCCCAGACCGACTATGGCCTTTGCCATAGCCCTGTCCAGCATCCATTCCTCGATGAGAGAAAAGGACCTTGCGGCGCTGTCCTTCTCGCCGGAAAGTTCTCCCAGGCGTGACACTACGGAGAAGAGCACCGGCATCCTCCACCCCCAGAGGTTTTCGGGCATCTCATCGGGCAGGACCGTCAGGACAGACCTGATCCCGTCACCGCCCTTTACTGCCTTTTTGCGCCTGAGCGCATCGATACTGAAGAGTGCATCGATCAGAGAGCACGATTCATCGACAACCTTGGTCTCCCGGGGCGCCCACCCGGAAAATTCGCGTGCACTCTTCAGGAAGTTCTCCAGCCGCTCGCGGTGCACTGCGGGCGCTCTGTGGGTGCGCCTTCCTTCTGCTGCGAGCATTTTCAAGGCCTCGGGGGCGACCAGAGCGCCGAACGGCTGGAGCACCTTTTCAAGGTAGAGTTCCTTCAGCGCCAGCATGATGTCGGGGACACCCGCGCCCATGAGTCTCTCCTCCAGGTTGCGGCACCTGCCGTCATGATCATAGATCTCCCTGAAGGAGGTGAACACATGGCACTTGAACGCCCCCAGGTGGACCATCAACCCATCCCGCCACAGATTACGGCTGTTGCGGATGTATTCAAGGTCTGTCTTGTCGTCATGGAATATATAGTAGATGGCATCTTCGTTCTTCAATGCAAGGCCTTCACCGAGACTTCTATGGACGATATGCCTCCTGCCGTGATTTTCGACATTCATGCCCACGGATCGGCTGATGGTGCCTGTCGCCTCGGCATAGCGGTTGTTGTAGACTACAAGCGAGCGCTCATCACCCAATATGTTGGAATAGGCGAAGATGTCTTCGTTAACATGCCCCTCGGGCGCACGCACATCATAGAGCACGAAGTTCTCCACACCGCTGAAGAGCCTTCGCTTCTTCAGGAGCGGGAATATCTCCCGCTCGTGTCGCATCACCAGGTGGTGGTCGATGGGCTCATCCCAGTAGGACCTCCGGTATTCCATACCGTACTTTTCCGAGAACCCCTCGATCTGCCCGTGTCCGAACATGGGCAGGCCAGGCAAGGTCGCCATGAGCGTGGCGACGCCGAAATATTTGTCGTCCTTGCCGAACCCGTGCACCGCCGGCTCCTCGTCGGGGTTGTTCATGAAGTTAACGAACCGGCGCAGGATTTCGGGGTTGAAGCGAAGCACGTTCTTCATGACATCGCGGTACTTGCTGTTGTCCTCCGTCTTGAGCATGTTCATGAAGGCGCTGTTGTAGACACGGTGCATGCCCAGGCTCCTGACGAAGTAGCCTTCCATGAGCCAGAAGGCCTCGGCCAGAAGCAGGGTGTTGGGCACCTCCACGGCTATCCTGTCCACGAGCTCCCTCCAGAATTCCACCGGGAAGAGCCGTTCGAACTCGTCCGGTGTTACGCCGTGGCCGGCCCTGGAAGGGATGTCGCCCCCATAGCCCGGGGGCGGATACCAGAGCCTCTGGAAGTGCCTCTTGGCGAGCGTCATGGCTGCATCGAACCGGATGATGGGGAATTTCCTGGCAATGGCGATGGTCTGGTTGATGACTGCCTGGCGCACCTCGTGCTTGAGGAAGTCGAGCTGTGCGGTGTCGTTCCAGGGCATGCTCGTGCCGTCGTTGCCGTGGTAGATGTACCGGGTGTCACCGGTGTATTTGTCAAGGCGCCGGAATACCACGGCGGCATCCCTGCGATCCCAGTAACCGTCCTCGATCCGGATCTCGACGCGGTCTTCTCCCGAGAGATCGGCCCCGTTAAACTGATATGCCGGGAAGGGGCTGTGGTCGAGCTGCAGGAACCAGTCCGGATGCTCTATGACCCACTTCGAATAGACGCCCATATGGTTGGGCACCATATCGGTGGCCATCCGGATACCGTGCCGCATGGCGCGCCCCTTAAGGTTTTCAAACGCCTCATCGCCGCCGAGCTCGTGGGCTATGGAGTAATCATAGATGGAATATGCCGAGGCTGCGGCCTCGGGATTGCCGGTCATCTGCTTGATGGTGCGCGATGCCGGGCTTCGCTCCCAGATGCCTATGAGCCACAGGCCGGAAAAGCCCCACCGGGCGAGGATCTCGATCTCTTCGTCGGGTATCTGGTCGAGCCTCCAGATATGTCTTTGATATTTGACGGAGAGCTGGTGCAGCCACACGTACACGCTCTTGGCTATGAGCACGAGGCTTGCCATCCAGTCGAGGTCAGCGCTGAACCGCTCGAGGTCCTCCAGGTCCTTCAGCGTGAAGAAGGGTACGAGCGCCTCCCCCTTGCCGAGGAAACGCACCTTGGATTCCTCCTTCATGAGATCTAGGCCGCCTAGGATCTTTATGTAGAGCTCTGCCAGGAGATAGCCCCAGTAGGTCCTGATGTATTCGAGCTGGTCGTAGAGAGAGTTTGGTGCAGCCCTCGAAGGTGCCAGGAGCAGGTCGAGCAGGGTCTGTCCGAAAGGGCCCAGGGGGGGCAGTGTCCTGAAGAACTCCTCCAGGCAGGAGATGACCTGGATGTACGGTGTCTCCTGGCGGAGCGGGGTATCGTCGAATAGTTCCTTGTAGGGGACAAATGCGGGGTTTTCGTTCGATACAAAGAGCAGGAGCATCTCTTCCATGGCTATGAACTTGTTGGAAACCCCTTGTGTTTCTGAATCGAGATAATCGCTGACCGTTATTTTACCCATGTGTACATCGAGCGGCGGGAACAGGTCGAGGAACTGCGCCAGGGTCTCATCCACCGAAGGGAGCTTGACCGATGCATAATCATAGGCGTCCTTCATGACATTGCGGTTCACCTGCCTCCGGTAGACCTCGATCATGAAATGCAGCACCTCGTCGATGAGACCCATGGCGTTGAGATCCGATGCCCTGACAGAGAGTTCGGGCCTGGCAACAGAACCCCGAACCCTGTTCATCTTGTCTGCAAATTCCCTTGCCGCTTGCGGAGATGCAAAAATAACATTTCCTGATAACGAGAACAGCGATTTATCGAACTGATAGAGCTTGCGTGCTCTTCGAGAGATATGGAATTCAAACATAGGTTTCGTTTCTCACATTACATTCATTTAAAAAAGAGGCTGCTTAGCTGTTTTCGTCCACCATGCCGTTCCAAACATACGTATAAAACGGCTGTAGCAGAATTTAGGGGAAGGCTGCTCACCAGTCAAGATAAAAGCGCGGGAAAATAAAGATAGTTGTAAGTTTATCCCATCTTAGGAAAAGGCATGTCATCACGACCGAAGTGAGAAATATTAAAGGCTGAGACCCTTCTCTTTGCTCAGGGTGACAGTGATCATAGCTGGATCGACGGGTTGCGCTTCACTCCGTATACCCTACATGTTCATTCAGGTCATCCCTGCGCACGATCCGAATCCGGGTATTTCAGGGTGGCTATGCCTGCTAATAAAATGCCTTCTCCACCTTCTCCACAATCCTCTGGAATGCCATGCCTGCAACGCAGCTCATGTCATAGAGCATGAATGGCCTGCCGCTGTCGGTGTCGCGCACGACCGCCAGGTCGATGGGCACGGCGCCCAAGAAAGGCACATCCAGGTCCTGAGCGGCACGTTCGCCCCCGCCGGCCTTGAACAGGTCAATAGCGTGGCCGCAGTGCGGGCAGGAAAAGGTGCTCATGTTCTCGATGATACCCAGCAGGTGAAGCCTCAATGCTTTGGCGAATTCGACGCTCTTTCGCGAATCCAGCAGGGCCACATCCTGGGGTGTAGTGACGATAATGGCGGAAGGTGCGTTTTCCGCATGGGCCTCGGAGATGATCTGAGCGACAGAGAGGGACTCGTCCCCGGTGCCGGGGGGAAGGTCCACTATGAGGAAATCAAGCTCACCCCAGTCCACATCGGCAAGGAAATGCCTCATGATCGTGTGCTTCATGGGGCCTCGCCAGATCACGGGCTGGTCCTTATTCTCCAGGAGGTTTCCCACGGATACCATGGAGAGGTTCTTGTAGACCTGGACCGGCAGCATGTTACCCTTTTCATCGCCTTCTATGGGGCGTCCCTCAACGCCCAAGATCTTGGGGATATTGGGACCATGAATATCTCCGTCCAGGACGCCCACGGTGTACCCCTGCCGCGCCAGGCCGGCTGCCAGGTTGGCTGCCACAGTGGATTTCCCAACGCCGCCTTTGCCGCTCATGACCATAATGGTGTGCCTAATATGCGAGATCCTTTCAGTGAGCTTTATCTTCGCATCTTCCCTTTTCTTGGTTGGTGGCTTGTCCTTGATCTTAATCATATTCTGCCCCATGTCTGACGGTCACCTATGCCGACTAGTGCCTAGTCGCAGATTTACATGACATGTCGTTTCGAGTATAGCGAGAAGTCTTTATCCTCTATTTCCAAAGATTTCTCAGTCATTTCTTCCTTCAAAAGGACATGCTTAATAAATCGATTTAGCACTAGCACACAATGGCCGTTATCTCAAGGAAGCGATACAACCTTGGACTCGGGCTTCATCCTGCCGACGGCCTCATAGGCATATTCCCTCACATACCAGAAAGGATCACCCTTTGCCGCCGTCTCCAACAGGCCTAACGTCCGTTCGGACCCGATCACGCCGAGTGCCCAGCAGGCCTTGGTGCGGACATTCATCCGGCGGTCATTCAGCCTTTCTATGACAGCGGGAAGGAAAGCCGGTGATCTCCGCTCACCCGCCTCGATCACGGCATTTATCCGGACTCTCTCACTCGGGTCGTTCATTAGCCGCAGGAGTTCCTCCTCGGTCATCGCCCCGGGGTAAGTGGCCACTGCTATGTAGCGCTCCTGCTCAACAGGGGAGGACGCATAGGCGGAGATCTTTTCCGGATGGGATTTAAGATACGCCGTGAGGTATGATCCGTGGAACAAGGGGGTAAAGACCAAGAGATACGCGAGGATTAGCAGGGATGCGAAGATCCTGTTCCGTGCGAATATACGTTCAATGACCAGCGCCAACCATGTCAGGATGAGGGCGGCGATGATGAGCAGCGGCCCATTGCGGAAGAAGAACCCGATACCTCTGCGCATGAGGCTGTTGGGGTCCATGTATTTTCCATACTTTTCAAAGATCCTGTCATGGTCGTTGGCCGCCAGGCCGTCATCCGGGATTATGACGGCCCTGCACTTCAGATCACCACTGCCCGCGACGATCGTGGCACCAGAGACAGCACAGGGATCCGGGGTGCTTATCCAGAGGGTACCATGGGGTGTTTCGCCTATGTTCTTCATGTCATCCTGAAGTGCGATCACATTCTGCACCCGTGCAGAAACCGGCTTGATCACATCGGCTGCAAGGAGGGTGTGCTCATAATAGAAATCACTTATGGCGCGTGTACCGGCCATGGACAGCATGGAGTCCCGGATGGAAAGAAATGACGATCCGGAGATCACAAGACCTGCCAGGGGGACAATGAGGATGCCGGTGAACAAAGCCCATCTATTCAGGCTCACCTTCCCCAGGTGCGGCATCTTTACGACGTGCAGCCAAGGCAGGACAAAGGTCGCGGGACAGAGGAACCCGCAGAAAACGGACACCAGGGGAAGCTCCCTGCTGAAGCTGAAATAGATGCACACGAAGGCCGCTCCTGCCGCAGCAGCGAGGTCCTGACGCGTGTAACGGCCGGATATCCATGGGGGGAGCGTTATGACCATGCAAACGAGGGCATTGAGAACACCGAGCGTCAGGCCGAAAAACAGTGCGCTGTCAAGCTGGTGGCCCAGGGACATCAGATGGACATCATCCGGTCTGATGAGCGGTGTCATCCCGTACCGACCCAGAAGGCTCATCTGGGCGGCTATCTGATGGGCATGGAGGCGTACGAAAATCAGGCCAAAGACGGTATACAGAAGGATACATGCCAGGGTGCCCCAAAAAGACGCGGCATACCATCTGTTGATATCTCTGGGCACCCCCGCGGGGTGCAAGGGTATATGCCTCCATGAGAGAAGACCGGCCTTCAGGCTTCTCGAGGGCTCAGTACCGTGCACGAGCTCCTCCATAGCTTGAGGCCGGCCTCCTGATCAACCTGCAGATGAAACTTCGTTCTTTTTATAAGCAGACAGAAGCCCGGAGATCTCTTCAATGGACTTGACGCTCTTCCTTCCTCTGACCGCCTCGACATCGGACCGTGAGGTCCAGACATTCTTGAAATTCTTCGACAGCTTGGTGAACGCTATGAAGTTAGAAACGGCATCATCGCATACATGAGTAAACCTGCGGTTGTCATGGCTTGCAATGTCCCTGATCTTCTCCACCAGGTTCTTATCGAGGCGCATGACATAGCGTATGCGTTTCTCCGACGTATCGTTTCTCGGGCCCACATACCGCCTCTTCTGGCGCATGGGAACCGCGGAGCCCAGATCGCCTTCCTTCTTGAAGATATACGCATCAAGGGCGGCACCCACGAAATCGACCATGGCTATGTTCAGCATTCGGGAGATGACCCTGAGCTCACTCAGGTTGTTGGGTTTAAAGTACATCATAAATCGTGAAGATACCTTTTCCTCTTTCGCGCGGATCACAGATGCACCTCCTCGTTCTTTCCGGTCAGGAATTCTTCGTTTAATCTGATATCAGGCTCTATGCCCTTAAGATGTTCACCCATATACGTCAACATCAGACTTCCATAATCTCTTTTTCTTTTGCCGTAAACAGTTCGTCGATCTGTTTGATGTAGTTGTCGGTAAGATCCTGCACCTTGTCCTGTGAAACCTTGAGCTCGTCTTTATTGATCTCTTTCTCTTTTTCAAGGTCTTTCAGGAGGGCATTGGCATCGCGCCTGTGATTGCGGATCTCGACACGGAATTCTTCGGCTGTCTTTTTGATCATCTTCACGAGATCCCTTCTCCTTTCCTCATTCAGAGGCGGGATAGGGACGCGGATGATCCTTCCGTCATTGTTGGGTGTAAGGCCGAGCTCGGATTTAAGGATCGCCTTTTCAATGGGTGCAAGCGCGCCTTTGTCCCAAGGCTGAATGGTGATGAGCCGTGCCTCGGGCACCGACATGGTTGCAAGCTGGTTCATGGGAGTGGGCGTACCGTAATAATCCACCATGATGCCGTCCAGAATGCCGATGGATGCACGTCCTGTACGAACCTTCTGAAGCGACCCCTTCATGGATTCCACAGTCTTGCCCATTTCACGCTTCATTTCATTGATGATATCATCGACCATCACGTAACCCTCCTCGCTCTTACGACTGATCCTATTTCTTCTCCTTTCAGGAGCCTCGCCAAGCTGTCATGTTCGAAGATGTTGATCACCCTCACCTCAAGGTTATGATCCCGGCACAGGGATATCGCTGCGGCATCCATAACGCCAAGGTTCATTTTCAGAACCGTGTCAAAGTCCAGCTGCGGGAAAAATACTGCATCTTTATGTTTCATGGGGTCTTTGTCATAGATGCCGTTTACCTTGGTGGCCTTGATGAGCACATCGGCATTGATCTCCAGTGCCCTCAGTGCAGCTGTAGTATCGGTGGTGAAGAACGGGCTGCCTGTTCCGCCGGCAAATACCACCACCCTTCCCTTCTCCAGATGCCTGACAGCCTTTTCGCTCACCATCGGATCGGCCATGGTCGCCATGGGGATGGCGCTCATGACCCTGCACTCGATGCCCTGGGCAATAAGTGCACCCTTGAAGGCCAGCGCATTGATAACGGTGGCCAGCATGCCCATATGGTCGGCGCTGACCCGGTCGATCATGGATCCAGCGCTTATGCCTCTGAATATGTTGCCTCCGCCGATGACAATGCCCACCTGGGCCCCATTGTCATGGGCGGCTTTAACCGGTGCGACAAATCCTGCAAGCATTGCTTCATCGATTCCGAAGCCCTTGCCTCCGGCCAGGGCCTCTCCGCTCACTTTGAGAAGTATGCGCCTGTATTGCAACTAGACCTCTTCTCCCACCTGATACCGGACGAATCTCCTGATGACACACTTCTCGCCGGTTTTGGCCATAAGCTCTTCCAGGTGCTGTTTGATGGTCTTGCCCTGGTCCTTCACAAATGGCTGGTCGATGAGGCAGCGCTCGGAGTAGAACTTGGTAAGCTTCCCCTCAACGATCTTCTCGATGACCTTCTCGGGCTTGCCTGTCTTGAGTGCCTGCTCTTTGAGGATTTCCTTTTCCTTGTCCAGTACGTTCTGGGGTACCTCGTCCCTCGTGACCCAGTCGGGGTTTGCAGCGGCGATCTGCATGGATACGTCCTTGACGAAGTTGTTGAAGTCATCCGACTTCGCTACAAAGTCGCTCTCGCAATTAACCTCGACGAGCACGCCGATCTTTCCGCCCATGTGGATGTATGCGGCTACAGTGCCCTGGCTGGCCTGCCTGCCGGAGCGCTTGTTGGCAACGTCTATGCCCTTCTTCCTGAGGATCTCGACAGCCTTCTCGAAGTCCCCATTCGTCTCTTCAAGGGCCTTCTTGCAGTCCATCATGCCGACGCCGGTCTTGTCTCTAAGTTTTTTAACCACTTCCGATGTTATCTGCACTGTATACCTCCAACAGCGTTGCTATGCTTTCTCATCTTCGTCGGTATCATCCACGGCAGCGGCCGCTGCAGTACCCTTACCCTTGGCCGGTTTGCTGTCCTTGACGATGATTTCGATCTCGTGCTCAAGTCCCTTGCCCATTGCCTCCGAACCTGCAGGCTTCTGCTTCACCTGAGCCTTTTCCTCGGTGGTCTCCTCCTTTACCTCTGTGGCCAGCTTCTCCTGCCAGAGCTGGCTGCCCTGGTCAACCGCATCAGCGATCTTCGAAGTGAAGAGCCTGATGGCCCTGATGGCATCGTCATTACCTGGAATGACGTAATCGATGAGCGTCGGATCGCAGTTGGTGTCGACAATGGCGACTATGGGTATCTTGAGCTTCTTTGCCTCCCGGACAGCGATGTACTCGCGTGAGGGGTCCACGATGTAGAGGATATCGGGAAGCCCGTTCAGGTCCTTGATCCCGTGGAGCGAGCGCTCGAGCTTCATCTTATGCCGCTTCATGCTGATCTGCTCTTTCTTGGGATAGCTCTCGATGGTGCTGTTGTCTATGATCGACTCAAGCCACTTGAGCTTGTCCACACTCTTGCGGATAGTGGAGAAATTCGTGAGCGTGCCGCCGAGCCAGCGGTAATTCACATAGAAAGCCCCTACCCGCTGTGATTCTTCCTCAATGGCGTCCTGGGCCTGTTTCTTGGTGCCTACGAACAGGATCTTCCCGCCGTTTGCCGTTGTATCACGGATGACATCGCATGCCTTCTCGAAGAGCTTCT